>JAXGUU010000099.1:0-11519 GCA_040774145.1 Anaerolineae bacterium | reverse complement strand
GTTCATGCGCCGGGAAGAGCTGCTGGAGGGCGGGCGGCTGACCCGTGTCGACGCGGGCCCCCACGTCCGGACCTATCGCTGGACGCGCTCCTTAGGCGAGACCAAGCTGGAGCTGGATATCAGCCTTTCGCGCGGTGTGCCGCGTATCGATTTCGAGTTGCACGTCGACTGGCGCGAGGTCGGCGATCGCGACCGTGGGATTCCGAACCTAAGGGTGCGTTTCCCGCTTGACCTGAGCGGCCCCGAGGCGGCCTATGAGATTCCCTTCGGCGCGATCCGCCGCGACCTCTTCAATGGTGAGGAGGTGCCTGCCCAGCGTTGGGTCGACCTCTCCGAAGGTGACGGGCAGGGCGTGACGCTTGTCAACACATCGAAGTACGGGTTCAGTGTCGAGGGCAGCACGCTCAACATGACCCTGCTGCGTTCGAGCATCGACCCCGATCCGCTCCCCGATCTGGGTGAGCACGTCATCCGTTACGCTCTCGTCCCACACGGGATTGACTGGGCCGATGGTGCGAGCACGCGGGTAGGTGAGGAGCTGAATGTGCCGCTGGTCATCACCAGCAGCGACTTTCACACCGGTGATCTGCCCTCTGCTGCGGCGTTGATCTTGGTTCAGCCCGACAACGTGCGTCTGGTCGCCCTCAAGAAGTCCGAGGACGGCATGGGCTTTGTCCTGCGCCTGGTGGAGATGGAGGGTGAGGCGACGGAGGCTCGGGTGACCTTTGCGCCGGAGTTGCTCGGCGCGGAAGCAAAAGCGGTCGAGGTCGACCTCCTCGAGCGTGCCGCGGCGCCTGAGCGCGCCGCGCCGGTGGGCAAGGTCCTCACGGTGAGTGTGCCGGCCTTCGGCATCACGTCGGTGCTTGTGAGCAGGTAGGTGACGCCGATGCGATACGGGATAGCAGCGGGTGTCGGGCGGGCGCGATGAAGCTGACCATCCTTTCGGAGGATCAGATCGGGCGCATCCACGACGCGGCGCTGAGTCTGCTGCAGTCGCCGGGCGTGCGGATTCCCCACGCGGCGATGCGCGAGCTCTTCCGGGCGGCGGGCGCTGACGTCGACGAGGTAACGGCGTGCGTGCGCATCCCTGAGCGACTGGTGATGTGGGCCCTTGAGCATGCCGGCAAACGCTTCACGCTCTACGGTCGCGACCGTACGCGTCAGGCGCGCTATGGGGTGGGTGAACGCAACTACAACTCGATTGCCGGTGAGGCCTCGTGGGTCGTGGAGGACGGGGCGCCGGAAGATCGTCCGACTCAGCGCCGCTACGCGACGCTGGCGGACGTGGCGACCGCCACGCGGCTGGGCGATGCGCTGCCGCACATCAACCTCGTCGGTGCTATGGCCGACCCGCACGAGCTGCCGCCCGCCTATCGCTGCGTTGCCGTCGCCGCGGAGCAGCTCAAGCACACCACCAAGCCGATCCATTTCTGGTTCAGTAGCCGCGATGCGGCCCGCTATGTGCTGGAGATCCTTGCCCTGGTCTCGGGCGGCGAGGAGGAGGCGGCGCGCTACCCGCTGACCTATCCCTTCCTCGAGCCCATCAGTCCGCTGAAGTTCCCCCACGACGGGATCGACCTGCTCTTCGAGACCGCACGCTTCTCGTTGCCGGTGCCCATCGGCCCGATGGCCCAGGTGGGGGCAACGGCGCCGGCGACGCTGGCGGGCACCCTGGCCCAGGAGAATGCCGAGATCCTGGCAGGTGTCTGCATCACCCAGCTCATCAAGCCCGGCTTGCCCGTCTGTTATGGGGGCATCCCACACGCCTTCGATATGCGCACGACGCAGATGATCTTTGCAGGCCCGGAGCAGGCCCTGATGGCTGTGGCGATGACGCAGATGGGCAAGCACTATGGGTTGCCCGTCTACATCAACGTGGGGCTGACGGACAGCAAGCTACCCGACGCGCAGGCGGGCCTCGAGGCGGGTGTCACGCTGGCGTGTGGCGCGATGGCGGGCGCGGATATCTTCGGTCATCTTGGCATCGCCGGCGTGGATCAGGCCTCCTCACTCACGATGCTGCTGATGCAACATGAGATCATCGGGTATGTCGAGCGTCTGATGCGCGGCTTTGAGGTTGATGACGAGACCCTCGGGCTAGATGCGGTCCGCACGGTGGGGCACGACGGTACCTTCCTCGACCAGGCGCATACCGTGCGGCACTTCCGCAAGGAGCTGTGGTTTCCGCAGTTGCTGGACCGCGAGTATTGGCCCAACTGGGTCGAGCAGGGTGCGTCCTCCATGGCGGGACGATGCGCCGAACTGCGCGACCAGCTGTTGCGCGAACACGAACCGGTGCCCCTGGAGGACGAGACCTCCAGGGAGCTCGAGAGGATCCTGCGGGCGGCGCGGCGCGACCTGACGGGGCGGTGATGAGCGACGACACGACGCGTCCGCCCTACGCGACCCGCAATGTGCTGGCGCTGATCGGGGACTTCATCTTCTTCTCGATCGGCTTCGCCTTCTACGACCCCCTTGTCGTCGTCCCCGCCTTCGTCAGCGAGTTCACCGGATCGCAGCTCCTGGTGGGCCTCTTCTCGACCCTGCGTGCCTTGGTGATCACCGTCCCGCAGATCTGGGCAGCGAGTGTGCTGGAGGCGCGCCCGCGGGCCAAACCGCTGCTGGTCTGGTCGAGTGTCGGCGGACGCCTGCCCATCCTGCTCCTGTCGGTCAGCGTCTTCCTCTGGGCCGAGACGCAGATGGGGCTGGTGATGGTGATCCTTGCCCTCTCGGCGATGTTCTTCTTCACCTCTGAGGGCCTCAACGGCGTCTCGTGGCCTGCTCTGGTGGCGAAAGTGGTGCCCGAGGGGTTCCGGGGGCGTTTCTTTGGGCTGGGGCAGTTCTTCTCCAGCCTCGGCGCGGCGGCGGCGGGTTACGTTGTGAACCGCATCCTCGACCTGCAGTCTTTGGAGCGGGCGAGCCGCTGGTCGCTGCTCTTTCTCCTGGGGTTCGTTTGGCTGATGATCTCGGTGGGGAGTATGCTCTTCGTCCGCGAGAAGCCCGCCGCCCGAGTCTCAGAGCGCCCCGACGTGCGGCAAAGTCTGAGAAAGGTGTGGGCCTATCTGCGGGAGGATCGTTGGCTACGGCGCGTGATCGTGGTCCAGTTGATCATCGCGACGCCCGCGGCGACCTTCGCCTTCTTCGTGGTCCGCGCGCGCCAGATCATCCCCGATGTATCGACGATGATCGGCACTTTCGTGATACTGCAGAGCGTGGGTAGTGCGGTGGCGGCCCTCGTCGGCGGTATGCTGGTCGATCGCGTGGGCAGCTGGGCTGCGATCCGTGCCGCAGCCGGCGTCGAGGCGCTGGCACTTCTCGTGGTGACCGTGGGAGGGCTCAGTGCGGTCCCGCTTCCTTTTTACCTCGCGGCCTTCTTCCTGATGGGCTTCGTCAATGGGGCCTCGTGGTGGAGCTTCAGTGCCTACCTGTTGGATATGGCGCCGGAGGAGCGCCGTCCCATCTACCTCGCCACGAGTGGCATCCTGGCGAGCGTCACGGTGCTGAATCCCCTGATCGCCGGCGTGCTCTTCGAGACACTCCAACCCGAACTTGTCTTCGGCGCGGCGAGCGCGCTGACCGTCGTGGGGCTGGCGCCGGCCTGGACCCTGCGTCAGGGCGTCCCCGCGCGCAAGCCGGCGGGTTGACGCTTCTCCCCTTCCGGGTTGCCTAAGCCCGAGTCCGCTCGGGCCGCAACCCGGAAGGTGGTCCAGCGCAGAGCCTCACGTGTGAAAGGTTGATGCTCGGTCTAGCCCTTCGCGTTGACCAGCTCAGACGGGCGGAAACGCACGGCGGACCAGGTCTCATCGACGGAGATCTGCGCCACCGGGCGTATGCCGACGTCCGTCAGCAGCTCCCACATCGAGTCACGGCTCAGATCGGTCTCCATCTTCGCGCTGCGTTTGGCGTAGGAGACCCACAGGATCCCGTCGTACTTGACCGCCTGCCGGGCGGTCGACCCGAGTGCTGAGAACTCTGTGCTGTTCTTCGCGAAGAGGTGCACGAAGTCGTAGGGCACCTCTTCGTCAGGCTGGTCTGTCACCGTCGCGCCCTCAGGCAGCTCACCGAGATGCTCGATATAACCGGCGGGTGCGTTGAGGATCAGGGCGCGATATCCTGGTAGTAGTCGTAGCTTCTTCAGCAGTGTGTTCATCGTGTCACCTCCTTCTACTTCTGCACAAGGACGAGCGGATGGTGTTCCTCGGCAGCACCGACATCGGCGTAACCGTGCCCGAGGTCCGTGGCGTCGAGGAGCGCGAAGCCGGCACGTTCCAGGTGCTGCCGGTACGCCTGCAGGCTGTAGCTGCTCCAGACCATGGTCACGCCGAAGAAGTCATCTTCGGTGTAGGCGGGCTCGTCGAGATCACTCAGCGTCGCCAGCAGGTATCCGCCCGGCTTAAGCCAGCGGTGGATCCGGCGAAAGAGCTCGATGTGCTCTTCCCGGGGGACATGAAAGATTGCGTAGAAGCTCACCACGGCGTCGAAGGAGGCGGGGGGAAAGTCGAGCGCCATGATGTCGGCATGGATGAAGGTGCCCTCGGGGACATTGATTCGCGCGCGGCTGACCATCTCGCCTGCGAGATCGACACCTGTGACGTGGTGGCTGCGCGCCAAGGCCCGGGCCACCGGCACGCCGGCCCCGCAGCCCACGTCGAGTATCCGTGCGCCGTCGGGCAGGCGCGACACCAGGAGCGAGAGCGCGGGCGCGGTTTCCTGCCACCGCACCTGATCATAGGCTGCGGCACACCGATCGTAGCTCTCTCGGACGAGCGCCTTATGGTCGAGTTTGGGATCGGCTATCGGCTTCATAGATCTCTGAGGCGCTAGCCCCTTGAGCTCTTCGCAGAGCTCAAAGGGCTAGCCTGCTCGTGCTCTACGACGTCCGGTCGATCAAGTCTGCCGTCGGGACGATCGCCAGATCGACCTGACCGCGCACCGTCGTCGTGAAGGTGATGAATCGGTCCTCGGCGTTGAAGCGCGGGTGGGGATCGATGTGGTACTGGCTGCCCACGATGCCCGGCATCTCGGGGTTGTCGGCGATCTCGACATAGGACCCCGTCTCGCGGTTGAGGAAGCCCACGGTCGAGGGACAGCCGCGGTAGAAGCGCTCATTGGAGTCGGCGACCACGTAGCGCAGGTCCTGCGAGGTGTGGGCGTGCCAGCAGTGGCTGGGCCATTGGACCTTCTCGACCTCCTCGGTGGCGATGTTCGTCCGCCATGCTTCGTTGCCCCAGACGCACCACACATGCTCGCCGCCCGGGTCCCACCACTCGTGCGTGAGGCGCACGGGGTCCGAGAAGACAGGGCGCGCCGCCTCGCCGCGGCGGATCAGCCACATGCGGTCGATGATCGGGAACCGGAGTCCGGTGATCGGATCGGGGTGGTTCTCCTCGGCGAAGAGCACCAGGTTGGGATCAGTTGGGCTGAACTGCGCGTGGTTGTAGTTGCGGTCGAAGCGCTGCCAGAGCTGGAAGTCGCCGCCGTCGATGGGCAAGGTGCCGAAGACCCACTGGAGGCCGAAGGCTGTGTCGACGAAGAACTCCCGCCCGTCTGCTGAGCGGGTGAGGTGCGTCGCGATCCGGCTCACGGTGCGGTTTTTCACCAGCTCCTCCGGGAGCGCGTTGACCATCTCCACCGTGTCGTTGGCCCCTGGGCCGCGCCGCCAGAGCCAACGCCCCATGCCCCAGTAGGCGACCCCCGTCTCCGGGTCGATGTAGGGGGAGGCTCCCTGGAACTGCGTCTCGGGAAAGCGCCGCACCTCATCCTTCTCGAAGTCCACGACGCCGAGGGTGCGTCCCTGTCCGGATGATCCCGAGGGCGGATGCGCGCAGTAGAACCAGAGATAGCGTCCGTCCTGGGTCATATTGGCGTTGACGAAGTAGAAGGACTCCTGCACGGGTGCGACCTTCTCGGTGAGCAGGTAGATGGTGATACCCGTCTCAGGGTGGGTCCAGGGGGTGAAGAGCTTTGAGTGTTGCAGATCAACCATTCGGTGTCTCCTTTGCTTGAGGATGGGTTGGTCATGAGAACAACAGGCCGATAGAGCATCAGCAGCATTGTAGCATGCCGGGCGGCTATGAGAACTGATCCGCCGCATAGGCCCTGCAGTTCAATGGGGAGGGAGCGATGCCACCGGAGGTGCGAATCCGATTGCGCTCCGGATGGCAGTGGCTAGAATGGTGACATCCCACGCTGGAGAGGATCCTATGCCGCTCAGGACCGGGCACATGCTGCAGGACCGCTATCGCATTGTCACGCTGTTGGGACAGGGCGGCATGGGCGCCGTCTACCGCGCTTGGGATCTGCGCCTCAAGAAGCCGGTGGCGCTGAAGGAGATGGTGCCGCAACCTGGACTGGATGCATCGACGTTGGCACAGTTCCGCAAGCAGTTTGAGCAGGAGGCGGTGATCCTGGCCCGGTTGGCGCACCCGCACTTGGTGTCGGTGACCGATACCTTCGAGGAGGGCGAGAGCGCTTACTTGGTGATGGCCTTTGTGGAGGGCGAAAGCCTAGCGGATCGCATCCGGCGAGAAGGTGCGTTGCCTGAGGCGCAGGTACTGGTGTGGGCGGCGCAGCTGCTGGACGCCTTGGCCTACTGCCACGACCGGGGCATCGTCCATCGTGATATCAAGCCTCAGAATGTCATCGTCACGATCGAGGGGCAAGCGGTCCTGGTAGATTTCGGACTGGTGAAGCTCTGGGATCCGGCAGATCCGCAGACCCGCACCGTGATGCGGGGCATCGGGACGCCGGAGTACGCGCCGCCGGAGCAGTGGGGCGCGATGGGGCGTCATACGGACCCGCGTAGCGACCTCTATAGCCTGGGCGCCACGCTCTACCACGCGTTGACGGGCCAGGCGCCGCCGACCGCGAGCGACCGCATGGCCTATCCGAAGCAGTTCAGGACACCGCGTGAGCTCGTCGGTCGCGTAAGCGTGACGACCGATGAGGTCATCTTGCGCTCGATGGCGTTGGCGTGCGATGACCGCTGGCCCGACGCCCGCGCGATGCGCCAAGGGTTTGCATCAGCGCCGACGCCGGTGAGCGTGCCGGTTGTCGCTACCGAGCCTGCGCGCACCGGAACGGAGCGGCTGCCCGAAGATGGGGCATCGGCCCTTGATCCGGCACCTGGGCTGGATGCTACACGTCGCGTGGCTGATATGGCTCAAGCACCCAGTCCGCAGCAGCTAAGGATATCCCCTTGGCTGTGGGTCCTGGTCGGTGTCATAGGGGTCGCGTTGTCGGCTCTGGGACTAGGCCGCTTGATCGATGGGAGCGTGGCGCCGGCGCCGTCTGCGACAGCGACAGCCGGGGCGCGCGTGAGCACGCCCACGGCTGCACCGGCAACGCCGGAGCCCACGTCAACCACGGCACCCACGCCGGCACCTTCACCCACCGTCCGGATGCCGGGCACATCGAGAGTGCGGTCGGTCGACGCGATGGTTGAGGTCTGGGTCCCGGGCGGTAGCTTCCGGATGGGCACCGAGTCAGGCTGGGAAAGCGAGAGACCGGTCCGCGCGGTGACCTTGGACGGCTTCTGGCTGGATCGGACGGAGGTGACCAATGCCCAGTACCAGTCCTGTGTGGCGGTGGGTCGGTGTTCGCAGCATGACTATCCCCTGAGTTCGGACTTCAATGCTCCCCAACAGCCGGTGGTCGAGGTGACGTGGTTCGATGCATCCGATTACTGCGAATGGGTGGGGGCACGGCTGCCGACCGAGGCCGAATGGGAGTATGCGGCCCGCGGTCCTGACGGTTTCCTCTATCCGTGGGGGAACGATCTCCGCGAAGGGATCGCCAACTGTGAGGAGAGCGTCTGCAACGATGGTTACGAGTTGACGGCGCCCGTGGGCAGCTTCCCCGAGGGGGCAAGCTGGGTCGGCGCGCTCGACATGGCGGGCAACGTGTGGGAGTGGGTGGCCGACTGGTTCAGTGTCTATCCATCGGCGCCGCAGACGAACCCCACCGGTCCGAGTACGGGGGAGTGGCGGATGACCCGCGGCGGGGATTTTGACAACGACGAGACCTACATGCGCTCAGTTCATCGCGAGGAGGACCTGCCAACGGCCACCTACGACTCGCTGGGTTTCCGCTGCGCGCGATCCGAGAGCCCTTAGTCGAGATCCGGAGGCCGGCGCGCTGAGCGCCGGCCCGGTTCGTCGTCGGCCCCCTCAGAACTGCGGGAGCAGGTCTGCGTGTACCTCCAGCAGCTCGTCCAGGATCGCCTCAGCTTGTGAGATGGAGGTGATCACGGGGTCGAGCAGCAGCGCCTGCAGGGCGGCGGTGCGGTCGCCGTGGACGCCCGCCTCGACGACGCGGTCGATGACGGCGATCTGGGCGCGGCACATCGCGGCGATGGGCTCGGGAAGCGGGCCGACGGGCACGCCGTGGACACCGCTCGCGTCGATCGTCGCCGGCACCTCAACGATGGCCCAGTCGGGCAGGTTGGGGATCAGACCGCGGTTGGGCACGTTGACCGCCAGCTCATACTGGTGCGTATGACCCAACACGCCCGTGATGATCGGCACGGCGATCTCGCCCGATCGCCGCTCCAGCAGCTCGTCGATGGGCGCCTCGCCGCGCCCCCAACGGTCGAGCTTCGCCGTGGCCTCCTCGCCCCAGCGATCCGCGGCGTCGAAGTCATAGCCCTCCAGCCCGGCATACTCCCATGCGTAGCCGAGGTACTCCCCGACATGGTCGTCGGAGGGTGAGGGCCAGTAGCCGAAGGTCTGCATCAGATAGCGGCTGAGGCTGAGTTCCTCCCCATCCTGCTCGGCCATCGCTGCCTTGAAGGCGGGGTAGAGATCCTCCCCTGTTCCCGTGCGGCGCAGGTCGAGGATCCACGTGAAGTGGTTGAGGCCCGCTGCCTTGGGGTCGATCTCGCCGATGGGCAACCCTAGCGCCTCGCTGACCACCGCCTGTGCCATGCCGATGCCGTGGCAGAGCCCTACGAACTGCAGGTCGGTGTAACGGGTCGCCGCCAGGCAGAGCCGGCCCTCGGGGTTAGTGAAGTTGAGCACCAGGGCATCAGGGCAGAGTCGTTCGATGTCGCGACAGATCGCGAGGATGATGGGGATGTTGCGCATCGCGTGGAAGAGGCCGCCCGGACCGCCATTCTCACCCAGCACCTGTTGGGCCCCGTGCTTGAGCGGGATCTCGAAGTCGAGCCGCCAGCGTGCGTTGCGCTGCACGGCGACGGCGAGGATGACGAAACCCGCGCCGGGCAATACCTCAGTGCGGTCGGTCGCAGCCTGAAGGATGAAGGGCTTACCCAGGGCTTCGTTCATACGCCGCGCCACGCGCAGCATGCGCTCCAGCGCGGCAGGGTCCGTGTCGACGAGCGCGATCGTGCTGCCGCGCAGCGCCTCGTGGGCGCCGAAGAGGTCGCATAGGGTGCCGGTGCCGAAGCTGACGCTGCCGGCGCCGATAAGGACGATCTTGGTGGGCATGGTCTACCTCCTTGGTCTCCGTTGTTGCCGAGTCCCCCTTCCGGCTCCCCCCGATGGTGGGGAGGACAGGAACGCGCTCCCCTCTGCCCCCTGGAGAGGGTTGGGATGAGGGGGCGCCGGGTAGCCGCGCGATGCATCGTCCAGCACCAGCACCCAGTCGGGCCAGACCTGGGGCGGCGTGAACTCGCGGTGTCCGCCGCCCCGGACCTCGCCCGCGGAGCGTGCCTCGCCGGTGCGCGGATCGAACCAGGTGACGGCGATCCTGCTGCCGGAGAGCTTGCCGAGGTCCACGGTGACCGGCTTGTTCGAGGGCAGATAGAGCATCGCGTAGCTGCCGTCGGCATCGCGCGTCGCCCGGACGTGATGGGTGCCCGCGCCTCGGACGGCGGGGTCCGTGCCCGGATCGGAGACGATCAACTCCTGGTCCGGCACGCGGGTGAGGAAGGGACGGCTCTCGAGCAGCGCTCGCGCATGCTGTACCTGACCGGCTCCTGGGAGATGCAGCGCCTTCCGCCATGGGGTGCGGGTGAAGGTCACCGGCGTGCGCCCCTCCTCCCACATCTGCCAGATGTCGTGACACCCGTAGGTGTGGCCGCAGGCGCCCGCGAAAAGCGCCCAGTAGAGCCCCTTGCGCACGTCGTAGTCGTCGAGGTAGCCGTTGTTCAGGTCGAAGCCCGACGGGTGGTCCTCGTAGGCCGGTTCGGCATCCATACAGGGTTTGATCGGTGTGAGCGCGTAATCGGCGGCGACCACTGCGTAGGTCTCCTTGTTGCGCACGTGGCCCGACTGCAGCATGTTGAAGTCGAGCCATGCCGTGTCGTGCCACCACTCCGATGAGGAGTGCCCGCCGTTGGGATGGAAGCTCATCAGGTGGCTGCCGCCATCGCCCTCTCGCAGTCCGTGGGCCATCGCATCGATGATCTCCCGATGGGCCTCGCTCTCGATCGGGCGGTCGCCCCCGAGGATCCAGATGATGGGGCTCTCGGCGTAGCGAGCGCCGAGCCGGCGCCCGTAGATTCGGGCGTTCTCGGGCGTGAAGATCTCGGGACCCTGGCCCCACTTGGTGTTCCACTTGTCGCCCCAGGTCGGGCGCATCCCTCTGTGGAGCCCCAACGGCGCCGCGCGTTCGACGATCGCGTCGACGTGTTCGAAGTAGGGTTCGTTGGGCCGGGTAGGGTCATGGTCGATCAAGGGGAGATGCCCGTAGGCATTCGGCACCGTCAGGCCGCCATATTCCGCCAGGACGACTGCCTGGATCACGGTGAAGCGCTTGGCGGCCCGGTCCTTGAGGTAGAGATCGGCCTCGTCGCGATCCAGCCGGTGGAAGAGCTCCCAGGCGGTGTCGCCCAGATAGAAGAAGGGCGCGCCGTCCTCATAGACGAGGAAACGTTGATTGCCGCTGACCTTGAGTCTCTGCATCGGTTCTCCTTGATGGTTGTGACGACTCTTCCCTTCCGGGTTGCGCAAGCCCGAGTCCGCTCGGGCCGCAACCCGGAAGGAAGTATAGGTCGTCGTGCAAAATCACGCAAAGCGTGTATGGTTGTGCTGGATCTGGAGGCTCGACGGAGGGTGTGTAAATGACCTTTGAGAAGACGTATGACGTCGTGATCGCCGGCGCCGGGGTTGCCGGCGTTGCGGCGGCACTGGAGTGTGCGCGGGCGGGCTTGCGCACCGCGTTGGTCGAGAAGACGGTGCTGCTCGGCGGGTTGGCGACGACGGGCCTGATCAACATCTATCTGCCGCTGTGCGATGGGTATGGGCATCAGGTGCTCTACGGCCTAGCCGAGGAGCTGTTGCATCTGAGTATCAAGTATGGACCCGGGGAAGTGCCGGAGGCGTGGGCGCCGGCACCCTTTTCCCAACCTCCCCGTCAGCGGGGAGCGAGCGCATCTGGGCCACGCTATATGACGCCCTTCTCACCGGCGTCGTTCGTGCTCGCACTGGACGAGGCGCTCGAAGCGGCGGGTGTTGCGATCTGGCTCGACACGCTGGTGGTCGACGCCGTCATCACCTCCCCGGCCCGCCGCGTGACGGGGCTGGCGGTCGAGAACAAGAGCGGGCGCGGCGTGCTTC
>JAXGUU010000098.1:0-11715 GCA_040774145.1 Anaerolineae bacterium | reverse complement strand
GGCAGAGGCCCTGCCCGGCGTCATCGCTGTCTTCACCTCCGGCGACGTCCCTGTCAACGAGTACGGGCTGCAGTACCCCGACCAGCCTGTGCTCTGTGGCCCTCCGGGGCCCTGGACCAAGGTGGAGAAACCCGGTGCCGATGTCGTGCGCTTCGTGGGCGACCAGGTGGCGGCGGTGGTTGCCGAGAATGAGGAGGTCGCGGCGCAGGCGCTGCGCCTGATCCACGTCGAGTACGAGGACCTGCCGATCGTCACCGATCCGCGCGACGCGCTCAAGCCGGATGCGCCCTTGCTGCATCCCGCCTATCCGGGCACCGAGGTCCACCCCGAGCTGGTCTTCGCGGGCAATCTCGTCTCGCGCCATAGGATCAACCGGGGTGACGTCGACGCTGCTTTCCTGGAGGCCGATGTGGTCGTCGAGTCGACCTATGAGGTCCCAGGGCAGGAGCACGCCTACCTCCAGCCCGAGGCCGGCCTTGCCTACCTCGATGATGAGGGTCGGGTCACGCTGCTGGTCGCGGGTCAGTGGGCCCACGAGGAGCGCGCGCAGGTCGCGCACGCCCTCGATCTGCCCGAGGACAGGGTGCGCGTCATCTTCCCGGCGATCGGCGGGGCCTTCGGCGGGCGTGAGGACATCTCGATCCAGATCCTGCTGGCCCTCGCGGCACAGCGGCTGCGCCGCCCCGTCACCATCACCTGGACGCGCGAGGAGTCGATCCTCGGTCACCACAAGCGTCATCGCCTTTTCGCCCATGCACGCTGGGCCGCGACCAACGATGGGCGCCTCCTGGCTGCTGAGAGCCGTGTGGTCGCCGACGCCGGGGCCTACGTCTATACGACGAACAAGGTGATGGGCAACACGCTGCTCACGGTGAACGGACCCTATCTCATCCCCAATGTCAGGACCGAGGTGCTGGCAGCCTACACCAATAACATTCCGGGCGGCGCCTTCCGCGGCTTCGGCGCGCCGCAGGGGAACTTCGTCGCCGAGTCGCAGATGAATAAGCTGGCGGAGGCCCTGGACATGGACCCCGTCGAGCTGCGCCTCCGCAACCTCGCCGACGCGGGCGAGCCGATGCCGTGGGGCAAGCCGCTCTCTGACGATGCGCGGGGTCTGCGCCAGTGCCTGCTCGCCGCAGCGGAGGCGATGGGATGGGAACGTCGTGAGGCGCCCGCAGGCTGGGTCGCCCCTCGGGTCCCGGCGCGTTCCGAGGATCCGCCCCACCTGCGGCGCGGTGTCGGGATCGCGTTGGCGGTGAAGAACGTCGGTTTCTCCTTCGGCTATCAGGACAACGCCTGGGCGGGCATCGAGCTGCACGGCGCGGCGGAGATCGAGCGCGTGGTCGCCTACGCTGCCGGCGCCGAGGTGGGCCAGGGGACCCGCACCATCATCCGGCAGATGGTTGCCGAGGCGCTCGACGTGCCGCTCGATCTGGTGGAGCTGCAGCCCGCCGACACGATCAAGACCGGCAGTTCTGGTTCCGCTTCTGCGTCGCGGATGACCTTTATGATCGGCAACGCGATCCGTGGGGCCGCGGAGGCCGCTCTGCGCAAATGGGCGGATGAGGAGCGCCCCGTCAAGGCCGAGCACACCTACCTCGCGCCGCGAACCACGCAGATCGACCCGCAGACCGGGTATGGACATCCCAACTTCTCCTATGGCTATGCCGCGATTGGAGCCGAGGTGGCGGTGGACCTGCAGACGGGTGAGTCCACCTTCCCACGCATCGTCTGCGCCAACGATGTGGGCCAGGCCATCAACCCCACGCTGGTCGAGGGCCAGATCGAGGGTGGGGTGGTGCAGGCGCTGGGCTGGGCGACGACCGAGCATTTCATCGAGGCCGAGGGCAGGCCGCTCTCGTCCTCGTTCAGCACCTATCTGATGCCCTCGATCGCCGACATTCCCGAGGAGGTCATCTCGATCCTTATCGAGAATCCGGAGGTTCATGGCCCATGGGGCGCGCGGGGGATGGGCGAGATGCCCTTTATCGCTGTGGCCTCCGCTCTCCATCACGCCCTGCGCCGGGCCACCGGTGTCTGGTATAATGCCTTCCCGTTCAACGCCGAGCGCATACTGCGCGGGCTCAAGGGAGGCTGATCTCGATGCTGGCATCCGGACGTTCGATGCTCGATAGTGGAAACTCGGTGCGCCGCTCGCATCGTCCCACCGTCTCGCTTATCCATGTTCTCGCCCTCTCCCTCCTCCTCATCCTTCTTACCGGCTGCGCCGATCTGATGCAGCTCTTTGTCTCGGACACGGAGGTCGAGGCCCCGCTGGGCCTGATCGAGGAGACGACCGAGCCCGGTTATCCCCCCACGATGGCCACGGCGGCGCGGATCGCCGACCGGGGAACGTTGGTCGTCGGCGTGCGCTACGACCTGGAGCCCTTCTCCTACGTCGCCGCGGACAACCGGCTCGCCGGCTTGGAGATCGACCTGGCCCGCGAGCTCGCCCGGCGCTGGCTTGGCTCCACCGAGGCTGTGCGTTTTCGGCAGGTGCGCTCCGACACAGCCTACCAGTATGTGGCCAACGGGACCGTCGACATTGTGCTGGCAGGACTCACCCACACTCAAGATGCCGAGATGCGCGTGGACTTCAGCCCGCCCTACTTCAGTAACGGTATGGCGCTGCTGACCTTCCCCGACACCGGCATCAGCGGCCTTGCCGACCTTGAGGGCCGGCGCGTGGGCACCCTGGATTGGACCGGAAGCCGCGATGCGCTCGCAGCCTCGGTGCCGGTCACCCCTACCTACACCGGCTATGGCTACTTCTACGATGTTGTCGAGGCGCTGCGCATGCGCGAGGTGGATGCCTACGCGGACGAGCGCCACCGCCTCGAGCGCGCTCGTCGCTCCCTCCCCGGGGCGACCGTCGTCGGACAGTGGACCCAAGAACCGGTGGGGATGATCTTCCGGCAGGACGATCCCTTCTTCTACAATCTGGTCTTGTTGACCTTTCTCGATATGGCTGCCGATGGCACGCGGGACGCGCTCTACGACCGCTGGCTGCCCGGCACCTCGCCGCCGACCCTGGCTCAGATCCCGGGTAGTGCGCCCGCGCCGACGCTTGATGCCTCGCCGTCGCAGGTCAGCAACCTTGACGTGGTCAGCCGGGTGCGCGACCGCCGTTCGCTGGTCGTCGGCTACTATCCCAACCGCTGGCCCTATAGCGCCGACCGCGCCGACGGCATCCCCACCGGCTTCGAAATCCGCCTGATCGAGCAGATGGTTGAGCTCTGGCTCGGGAGCACCACGGCGGTTAGTTTCGTCCCGGTCACCGATGAGGGCGATGCCCTCGCGCGTCTGTCGCGCGGTGAGCTGGACCTGCTGGTGGGCAATTGGCTGCACACGCGTGAGGCGGAACTGCGCTATGACTTCTCGATCCCCATCCTCGACGATGGTGTGGGCATCATGTCGCTTGCCGGCAATCCCATCAATGACCTGGCTCAGCTGAGCGGTCAAGCCGTCGGTGTGGTCAGCGGTAGCAGCGCCCAAGCCGCCGTGCCCGCGATGTCACAGGGCGTCGGGCTCTCTGCCGTGGGCTATCCGGATTTCCAGGGGGCCCTGGCAGGGCTGCAGGCGGGCGAGGTCGTCGCCCTGCTCAGCACCCGTCGTCCCGCGCTGGAGGTGCACTTCCTGCAGGAGGGGTACGCTTTCTCGGATCGCCGCTTCACCTACCGTCCCGTCGCCTTCGTGCTTCCCGAGGGTGACTCGGATTTCCGCGACCTCGTCAATCTGACGTTGATCGCGCTGGAGTCCCAGGGCGTCTATCAGGAGCTCTACAGCGTCTGGTTCGACGATCCGGTGCCGCAGCTCGTCTCGTGGCCCGGTCACGCCGCCATCTCCTTGAGCGTCGGACCCTAGGCGACGCCCCATACTTAGGATGCCCTGCGGGCGTTCTCGCCCGCAGGCGCCGGCTACGCTGAGCGTCCTCAGCCACGCTGAGCGTCCTCAGCCACGCTGAGCGTCCTCAGGGATGCCGCGCGCTACCGGTTGAGCCGACCGCCGAGTGAGAGCGTGCCCGCCGCCACCTCGATCTGCCCGAGCTGCTCCAATCCCACGCCCTCGAACTCGCCCATCAGTTCGGCGCGGAGATTGAGGAACGATGTGACTTCGGCATCCGTGAGCACCAGTGCAAAGGCCCGATCGCTCGTCGCTGCTTGTCCTGCCGTCACCGTCTTCTGCATGAGCCGAAACGCCGCTTCTCTTGAGATCGAGGGTGAGGGCCCGTCATCGGGTAGCGCCGTCACCCCTTCCGCCCGCACCGGCACGCACGCTCCCAGGACCAACGCCAGCCCTAACGCCAACCATCCCATCGCTCTGCTGACCGAGGTCGTCATTGCGCTCCCCCTCCTAAAAAGTCTATAACTGTCATCCTAATATACTTATCATAGCACACTTCGACCGCGTAGGCTAGCCATCTTCCGGGAAGCTCGCAGAATCTCGCTCGCCACGGAGAGCGCGTCGGACGCCCGCGCCCGCGCGACGCTGCGCGCCTTCGAGCCATCTTCCGGGAAGCTCGTAGAATCTCGCTCGCCACGGAGAGCATGTCGGACGCCTGCACCCGCGCGACGCAACGCGCCCACCAGCCATCTTCCGGGAAGCTCGCAGAATCTCGCTCGCCACGGAGAGCCCCTCGGACGCCTGCGCCCGCACGACGCAACGTGCCTGCGAGCTTCCCGGAAGATCACGCGCGATAGCCGCAATAACGCAACAACTCTCGTCTTTTCCCCTGCTTGTGGTAAAATATACGGGTGAACCACACAAGTGAATCCCAGGAAGAACCGCGCCGCCCGTTGGGCACGATCGCCTGTGTCACCACGGGATTCGAGGTCGCGGCACGACATCCGGCGCTGATCGGGCTACCGTTGTTACTGGACCTGTTCCTGTGGCTGGGCCCGCGCCTGTCGATCGCTCCGGTGCTCGAGCGGCTCCGGGGGACCTTCAACGCATGGATGGTTGCGGAGTCGATGACGGCTGAGGTGGCCGACGCCTACGTGATGGTGGGCCGGCTCCTCGAGGAACTCGGTAAGAACTTCAACCTCTTCTCCTTGCTGCAGCCCGCGCCGCTGTTGGGTGTGCCGCTGTTGATGCCGGTGCGTATGTCCGCCGTGAGCCCGTTGGGCAACCAGGCCGCCCTTGAGGTGCAGTCGTTCCTGCTCCTGCCGGTCATCGCCGTGGTGATGATGGTCCTCGGGCTGGGATTGGCGGCGATCTATCTGACCGTGGTGGCGCGCGAAGTGATTGCCGAGACCGAGGCTGCCCTGCCCGGCCCATCGTCAGTGTTGGGGCTTTGGGGCCAACTGCTGAAGTTGGGGTTACTGCTTTTCGCCATCCTCTTCCTGTTCGCGATGGTCCTCTCCGTTTTCGCGAGCTTGCTGGGGCTGATCAGCGTCACCCTTGCCGGGCTGGCGATGACGTTGGCGTCCTCGGTGATCCTGTTCATCGGACTCCATCTGCTCTTCACCGTGCCTGGGATCGTTCAGTTGCGCCGCGGCGTGCTGCGAGCGATGCAGGAAAGCCTGCTCCTGACGCGCGGAGACTTCCTCAACGTTCTTTTGCTGTTGGCTCTGATCTTTGTGATCTCTCAGGGTCTCAGCGTCGTGTGGACGCTGCCCGACCCTGCGTCGTGGGCGACCTTCGTGGGGCTAGCGGGCCACGCCTTCGTCAGCACCGCGCTGACAGCGGCCCTTCTGGTCTTCTACCAGGAACGGTTGCAGTTTCTGCGGACGCTTCAGAAGCTCTACGCTGCGGCGCAGGCCGAACGCCGGCATGCTGCCGAAGAGGCCAGCGTCTATCCGATTGTGGGTGAGTAGATAGAATGCCAGCTAAACCGAACTCTACCGTTAAGTACGACGCCTCGACGATTCAGGTTCTCGAGGGCCTGGAGGCGGTGCGCCGGCGCCCGGGGATGTATGTCGGCGGCACCGATACCCGTGCCCTGCACCACCTGATCTACGAGGTCGTTGACAACTCCATCGACGAGGCGCTCGCCGATGCGTGTGACCATATTCGCGTCATCATCGAACCTGATCTGACCGTCACGGTCATCGATAATGGGCGCGGTATCCCTGTGGGCCTCCATCCTGAGAAGGGTATCCCGGCGCTGACCCTGGTCCTGACGACGCTGCACGCCGGCGGCAAGTTCGACGGCGGCGGCTACAAGGTCTCCGGCGGCCTGCACGGCGTCGGCGTCTCCGCTGTCAACGCCCTTTCGTCCTGGATGGAGGCCACTGTCAAGTCCGACGACGGCAAGCTCTACCGCCAGCGCTTCGAGCGCGGCATACCCGTGACCGGCGTCGAGATCATCGGGTCCTGCGACCCCGGCGACACGGGCACCACCGTGAGCTTCCGTTTCGATCCCACGATCTTCACGGACGAGGACGTGACCTACAACTTCGAGACGCTCGCCCAGCGCTTCCGCGAGATGGCCTTCGTCACCCGTGCCGTGACTATTGACCTGATCGACCGGCGCGAGGAGCCTCCGCGACGCACGTCCTTCTACTTTGAGGGCGGCATCCGCTCCTTTGTGAAGTACCTCGACCGCAACCGCCGGCCGCTCCACGAGCCGATCTATGCTGAGAAAGAGGTCGACGGCGTCGTGGTAGAGGTGGCCTTTGAGTACAGTGACAGCTACACGGAGACGGTCCTCTGCTTTGCCAACACCATCAACACCATCGACGGCGGCTCACATCTGACCGGTTTCCGCTCGGCGATCACCCGCGCCATCAACGACGCCGGGCGCAAGCTCTCCGTCTTGCGTGAGAGCGATCCCAATCTCAGCGGTGACGATGTGCGTGAGGGGCTGACCGCCGTCATCAGCGTCAAGGTGGGCGAACCGCAGTTCGAGAGCCAGACCAAGGTCAAGCTGATGAACCCTGAGGTGCGCTTCGCCGTTGAGACCGTCACCAGCGATGCTGTCTCCGAGTTCTTCGAGACCGACCCCAAGGCGGCCCGCCGCATCGTCGAGAAGGGCCTCACCGCGCTGAAGGCGCGCGCTGCGGCGCGCAAGGCCCGTGACCTCGTGATCCGCAAGAGCGCGCTGGAGAGCATGACCTTGCCCGGCAAGCTCGCCGACTGCTCCAGCCGCGACGCCGGCCGCAGCGAGATCTTCATCGTCGAGGGTGACTCCGCCGGCGGTTCGGCCAAGCAGGGCCGCGACCGCCAGTTCCAGGCTATCCTTCCCCTGCGCGGCAAGATCCTCAACACCGAGCGTGCCGGTCTCAACCGCATCCTCGGTAACCGCGAGATCCAGGCGATCATCTCCGCCCTGGGCTGCGGCATCGGGGACCAGTTCTCGGTGGAGGGCCTGCGCTACGACCGCGTGATCATCATGACCGATGCGGATGTCGACGGCGCCCACATCACCACCCTGCTGCTCACCTTCTTCTTCCGCTATATGACCGCGCTGATCGAGACGGGCCATCTCTATATCGCGCAGCCCCCGCTCTATTTGGTTAAGGCGGGCCGCGACGAGCAGTATGTCTATACCGAGGGCGATCTGGCGCGCACCATCCGTGAGCTCGAGGGACGTAAGTACGCGCTGCAGCGCTACAAGGGTCTCGGTGAGATGAACCCCCAGCAGCTCTGGGACACCACCATGGACCCCGGACAGCGCACCCTCAAGTGTGTGGCTATCGAGGACGCCGCCGAGGCCGACCGTATCTTCAGCATGCTGATGGGCGCCTCCGTCCCCCCGCGCCGCAAGTTCATCCAGTCCCACGCCCTAGAGGTCCAGAATCTCGACGTGTAGGTGCTCCTCTGGACGAGAGAGGTGCCCTTTCGCTGCATTCGTCCCGGATCGGTTCAGGGTCTCTTAGATTTGGAGGTGAGCTATGCAGTGGGAGGACATCCGCGAGCGACAGTGGCTGGGCCTCCGTGGAGCTCATGCATCTCACGCTGCGGGATGACTTGCTCTTTGTCACCGTATCTCACGTTGAGTTTCTAGCTCCCTAGCCACCGGTAGCCCTGTACGTCGAGGTTGGTGAGACCGACCTCTCTCGCGCGGTTGACGACCTGCTGGTACTCCTCAGCGGTGATCCTCCTGGAGATCTCCGGATAATCGTAGGCTTTGTGCGCCGGTGTGTACTGTGCCATCAGGTTGACGTAGGTATCCTTGGGTAAGGTGTCGGCGATCCAGGCGACGACCTCCTCCGAACCACTGACCTGACTCGGCATCACCAGATGCCGGATCATCAGGCCTCGCTCGACCAAGCCCTGCGGGGTGAGTTGGGCCACACCGACCTGGCGATGCATCTCCAGGACGGCCTCTCGGGTGATCTCGGGATAGCTCTCGGCCCCGGCGGAGTAGGTCGCCGCCATGACGCCCTCCCAGTACTTGATATCGGGTAGGTAGATATCCACCACCCCGTCCAACAGCGTCAGGATCTCAGGTCGTTCCCAGCCGGAGGTGTTGTAGACGATGGGCAGCCGCAAGCCCTTCCCCGCCGCCACGTCCACCGCTTTCAGGATGTGCGGGGCATAGTGCGTCGGGGTCACGAGATTGATGTTGTGACAACCGTTGCGCTGCAGTTTCAGCATCATCCCGGCGAGCTCATCCACGTCGCTTTCGGCGCCCCGACCCAGGTGGCTGATGGACCAATTCTGGCAGAAAACACACCGCAAGTTGCAGTGGGAGAAGAAGATGGTGCCCGAGCCGCCCCGTCCGACCAGGGGCTGCTCCTCACCGTAATGCGCGTGGGCGGCTGAGATAACGAGCCCCGCGCCCGGCGCGCGGCAGAAACCGCTGGCGCCGTTCAGTCGGTCGACCTCACACCCACGTGGGCAGAGACGGCAGCGCGCCATCACGGCCCAGAGCTCTTCTGCCCGTTCCCGCAGCTCGCCCGTCCGGTGGAGCCTGAGGTAGGCCGGCTCAAAGCCGCCGGCAGGATCCGGAGACACCTCCGGCCCCTCCTCCCCCTCATAGCTTGGGGGGGCGCCGGCTGCACAGCCGAGGAGGCTTGAGGATAGCCCGACGCTCAAGCAGAACTTGACGGTGCGCCTCAGGAATTCCCGCCGCGTGAGTTGCTTGGATGATAGACTGTCCATCGTCTCACCTCCTCCCGGCAGCGACGCCGGGTTGTCCAGCTGCAATCACGTAACTTGCCAGATTCAGCAGCGCCAGGGTGGCACAGGTCCCCGCAAGGCCCAGCACGGGCAGCAGCACGACGGCGCTCACCATACCCCCTAACCAGCCCCCGACCAGATCGGCGGCGTAGAGCCGCGCGGCGGCCCTGTCCGGATCGATCCCTTCCTCCAGCACCAGTCGGTTCGCCAGGGGAAACTGAGCTCCGACCACGAGTCCGCAGGCGGTCGCTAGAACCAGGAACACCACCCTGAGCAGCGCGAACGCGCTCTCGTGCGTAGCCGCGGTATGGACTACGGCGAGCACCACGGGCAGCCCGACCGCGAGGGCGACGATGGCGAGTTCGAGCTTTCTGAACAGGGCCAGGCTGTGCCGGCGGCGCGCCGGTGGCGAGGTCATCAGCCGCGCGCCGCCGGCGGCGCCTGCCATAAAGGCGGCGACGAGAAGGCCGATCCACGAGAACACGTAGCCATAGACGGTTTGATAGGCGAAGATCAAGACGAGGCTGAAGGTCATGCCGGCAAAACCGGTCGTGGCGATGCAGATGGATAGATCGGAGGAGAGGGGCATCGGGGCCCTCGAGCGGAGGACGCGATAGGTGAGTAGACCGAGGGCCGGCAACAGAACGGCGACCCCGAGGTTGATCCTGGCCAACTGCCCGAAGAGCCGGCCCAGCCGGGGCGCGTGCAGCGAGTTCCAGTAGGCGAGGTAGGTGAACAGCCCCAGGGGGCGAAAGTCCCGGTTGACGCGCTGCATGCCTCCCTCGATCAACCCGGCGAACCAGCCCTGCCAGCCCTCGTGTAACTTGTTCTCGATATGGCGGGGCACCATCACCTCGGCCTCGATCCCCCGTTCGATAAGGCTGTCCATCACCTCTGCCACGTCCATACGTGTGATCCCTGGGCTGTTCGATGCCAAGAAAAGGTGACTGCTGTCACCCGGCAGGACGCGGAGGTGGGTGAAGACGCTGCTCAGCGTGTGGAAGACGACGCTGTTCAGATCCCGCAGCTCCTCGTTGCGGAACGACAGCGAGCCGGGCGCCCCCAAGACGAGGATCCCCCCCTCGTTCAGCCGCTCGGCGGCAAGGGAGAAGAACTCCCTCGTGAAGAACCGGTTGGTCTGCAGCGTGGCGGGCTCCTTGATCCCCATGAAGATCAGGTCATAGGTGTCGGGTGTCGTCTTCAGCAGCAGCCGCCCGTCGATATGCCGCACCTCGACCCGTGCATCGTTCAGCTCCGACTCCGTCAGCGGTGTGGGGAACGCTCTCAGCAGCGACAGAAGCAGCGGATCCGGCTCGGCATACTCAACCCGTTCGATGGAGGGGTGCTTCAGCACCTCGTGGATGACGCCGCCCGCACCGCCGCTTAGGATCAGGATGCTGGTGGGTTCGTGATGAGCCAGCAGCGGAAGGTGGACGAACTCCTCGACGGAAGGGATGTCCGGAATGGGCGTCATCATCGCCGGGAGCCCGTCGAGGAAGAAGGTGTATTGTCCCTGGTTCTCGGTCACGGTGATCGTACCGTAGCGCGAGTTCTGAGTGTGGACGACGTTCTGGTGTCGCCATTGTGCCCGGACGGCCTGCTGGTGCAGCCTCTCGACCCGGCCCGTCGAGAGCAGGCCCACGGTGAGGACCAGGAGCAGGCTCAAGCCCGCCAGGACTGACGCTCGCACCGGCCCGCCCTGCCGGTAAGGGATCAGGAGCGCCAGGCTCGCGAGGCAGGTCAGGATCATCAGCCCCGCCGCGGCCTCGAACGTCGTCACGTAGGGGATGAGGAGGTAGGTGCTGACCACGCCACCGGCGATCGTGCCCACCGTCTCATAGACGTAGACCCTGCCGGCTGAGGTGGTGTCCTCTCCCGAGGCGGCTGCGTAGATGCGACAGCCGAGCGTGAACAGCGCGCCGTGCAACAGGCTGACCGGCAGGAGTACGATCAATGAACCCGTGAACATCGGCAGCAGACCGATACTCTCGCCGATCGAGACGCCCATCAGGCCCTTCAGCGAGCGGGTGAGCCGGACCGCCATGGGGAGCGACATCGAGAAGAGCGCCGTCAGTCCCGCGAAGGCCTCGAGCCTGTGCCCGGATGACGCGGCCCACCTGCCGAGCAGAAGCGAGCCGAGTGCTTCCAGGATGAGCCAGTTGGCCATGATGATGCCGATCGAGAGCTCGTTACCCGAGAAGACGGCCAACAGCTCCTGCAGGAGCAGGACCTCAGCTACCAAGCCACTGAAGCCCATCACGAGCAGCGCGATGATCACGCGTCGCTTCATCCGTCCCCCCTGTGCGGCAAGCCAACCATACCATCCCCGGGTCGTCCAACGGCGCCACCTATCGGTAGTCTAGCGGAACGAAGGCCGAATTCAATAGGTCCCCCGCCCAGACCCGCCTCAGGGTTGATGCTTGATCCGGGTGGCAGAGGTGGTTATGCTGAGGTTGCTGCAGGTCCCGGTTGCGGAGGGGATAGCCGTTGTCTGAGCACGAGCTGACCTATGTCTCGGCCACCACGCTGGCCCGGAGGATCCGCGAGCGCGAGGTCTCGTCGGAGGAGGTCGTCGATGCGTACCTACGGCGCATCGAGGCCGTCAACCCGCGCCTCAATGCCCTCGTCGCGCCGTCCGCGGAGCGAGCG
>JAXGUU010000097.1:0-11886 GCA_040774145.1 Anaerolineae bacterium | reverse complement strand
GCCGTGCACCTCCGACTTCTTCGCATCCAACCCCAAATCCAGTCCCACCTGTGCCGCAATGTCCGACGCCGTCAAGATCCCCTGGCCCCCGACGCCAACGATGAGCATGTTCAATTGTTTGAGCATCGTGCCTCCTATGCCTCCGGTGCTATCGCCTGCACCGGACAGACCTGCATACATACCGTGCAGCCCGTGCAGAGAAGTGGGTCGATGGCAGCTTTGTGCTTACCACTGGTCTCATAGATCTCGTCACTCCTGATGATCGCCGGACAGCCGACCAGGAAGCACGACCCGCAGGTGACGCACTTATCCGGATCGACGTGCATCTTCGGCTGCAGATGGAAGTGCGGCGTGAAGACGCAGGCGCCACGCACGACCACGACCGCCGGTCCATCTTCATGGCTGAAGGCGGCGCGCAGCACGGTGTTGATCGCCTTGACGTCCCAGGCATCGACCTCCTCGACAAAGCTGACCCCCATCGCGCGGCACACGGTGGCGATGTCGATCTCGTGGCCCTGCTCCCCCTGCAACGTCATGCCGGTACCGGGATGCTGTTGTTGGCCCGTCATCGCGGTAATGCGGTTGTCGAGGACCACAACCGCGATCTTCGAGCGATTGTAGACAGCTGACGCCAGCGGAGCCATACCGGAGTGGAAAAAGGTGCTGTCGCCGATCGTCGCAATGGCGACCTCCTGCCCCCCCGCACGCTCGAAGCCGTGGGCCATGCCCACGCTGGCCCCCATCGAGATCAACATATCGAGTGCTTGGAAGGGCGGCAGCACACCCATAGAGTAACACCCGATATCGCCCGCGATCACACCCTTACGCTTGTAGCGTCTGAGGTTGTAGAAGAAGGCGCGGTGCGGGCATCCGGGACAGAGTGCAGGAGAGCGCGCAGGCACCTCGATCTCGGCGGCGGGATCCGGCGCACCGACAGAAGCGTCAGGCAACAGGCCCGCGTCAAAGGCGCCCTGGCGCACGTTCGCCAGCGTCAGCTCGCCACAGAGTGGAATCACGTCCTTGCCGTGGGCGACCTCGAGGCCCGCTGCCCTCAATTGGTCCTCGACGAAGGGATCCAGCTCCTCAATGACGACCAGCGTTCCCACCGCGCCAGCAAACTCGCGAATCCTGTCGAGCGGCAGCGGATAGCTCATCCCCAGTTTCAGAATCGACTTGTGTCCCAGAAGCTCCCGGGCGTATTGGTAGCTGATACCGGTCGTCACAATACCGACGTCGGTCTCGCCCCAGTCGATATGATTGACCCCAAGATCAAAGCCCTCGGCGCCTGCCCATGCCGCCACCTCGGCGAGTCGCGCCTCGATCTCGGGGTGCCGCCGTCGCGCCACCGCCGGGATGATCACACGATCGATACCATCCTCGCGATCGAACGGCGCCAACGGCTGAAAGGTGCGCTCGCTCGGCACTCGTGCCTCTACGGCGGACTTCGAGTGGGACAAACGCGTCGTTGTACGCAACATCACCGGCGTGCGGAACCGCTCGCTGACCTCCAAGGCGATGGCCACGAAGCGGCGTGCCTCTTCACTATCCGACGGGTCGAAACAGGGGAACTTGCCCGCACGGGCGTACTGACGGTTGTCCTGCTCGTTCTGGGACGAGAAGGCCCCGGGATCATCGGCGCTGACCAACACCAATCCCCCTTTGACCCCCGTGTAGGAGACCGACATCAGGCTGTCCGCCGCTACGTTGACGCCCACGTGCTTCATCGCGCACAGGGTCCTCGCGCCACCGAAGGAGGCACCGACAACGTTGTCCAACGCGACCTTCTCGTTCGCGGCCCATTCCGCACGCACGCCCGGATAGCGCGCGAAGTTCTCCAGGATCTCGGTGGAAGGCGTGCCCGGATAGGCCGAAGCATACTGAACCCCGGCCTCCCATGCCCCCAGTGCAATCGCCTCATTGCCTGACAACAAGACCTTCATCCAGTCACCTCCTGAACCCACTCGATAGGCATCCCACGACACACCCGTCCTCACACCCAAGTTCGGCGCAATCAAGGGGATTATAGTCGGTCAAACCCACCTGTCCATCCTCAGCCGTCGTCGGTTCCGACGACGGCGTTTGCTGCCCTACCGACAGTGGCTATAATGGACCACGTTGATGCCGCACGCACCCTTCGGACAGGACAATTCACGATGGCTCTGAGAACGCTCTACCAGGCTTGTCTGGATAGCGACCCCGCTCGACTCCGCGTTATCGCCTACCTATGGGACCTTGAGTTGCATGCCAGTCGTCGACCCGATATGGCCGCGGAGATCGTCGCAGCTATGGCGTCGGCAGAAGCCGTCACCAGCTATCTGGAGCGTATGTCGCCTGATGAACGCACCGCTATCGAGGATCTCGTCCGCGAGGGCGGCGCTCTCCCCTGGACCATCTTTGAGCGACGCTGGGGCACGGTCCGTACAGCGGGTCCGGGCCGCGTGGAGCGCGAGGAGCTGTGGCGTGCCCCGGCATCTGCCGCCGAGGCGCTCTGGTATGCCGGCTGGGTCCACCGGACGTTTGAGCAACGAGGCGAGCGGGCCGTGGAGATGGCGTTCGTCCCGGAGGATCTGGTGCTCTATATTGGCGCACCGCCACTTAAGGACATCCCGCCACCGCCCGCGACCTCCCCTCCCGAGATCTGTCAATGTGCAGACGACAGCCTTGCCGATGATGTGGTCACGCTATGGTCAGCCGTCCAGCGCTCAGATGATCTGCGCGAGGGTCTGCTCACCCAACTTCACCCGCCTGCCGACCAGCGGTTGGCCTTGGCAGAATCCCTATCGGTGGAAGGCGAATGGCTGCGAAAGGTTGAGGAGGGACGTCTGCAGCCGGTCCCCAAAGCGATCGTGGCATGGCTTCGGTCGGATTCCTGGTCGCAATGGTCGAGCCTGATCCACGCGTGGAGCTCCAGCGAACGATGGGACGACCTCGCGCGCATAGGCACCTTGACGCCCGACCGCGTCAAGGGATGGCAACACGACCCACAGACCGCGCGACAGGCGTTTCTGGCAGCCTTCGGACGCTGCGAGCCGGGGCAGTGGTATGAGATCTCGGCCTTCGTCGACTATATCAAGACCTATGATACGGACTTCCTGCGCCCCGACGGCGACTACGACTCTTGGGCACCCCGCGATTCCAGCACCGACACACCCTTACGGGGCTTCGAGGCCTGGGACGCTGTGGAAGGCGCGCTGATCCCGTATCTGATCACCGGTCCCCTGCACTGGTTGGGGCTGGTCGACCTGGGTTCCCGTGTCCCGACCCCTGCGTCCCAGGGAAAAGAGAACGCGGGAGGAAACCTCCCACCCGATGTCTTCCGCCCGACCACAGCCGCAGCAGCCGTCTTGCATCAGGCCGAGGTGCCCATCTTGACTCCCCCGCCGCCCGTGGAACTCACAGCGTCCGCCGAGCTCATCGCCCCGCCACGACGGCGCTATGAACGGCTCCAGCTCAGCCGTGTTGCTGACCCGGTCGGGACGGCGGGCGACTACCGCTATCGCCTGTCACCCTCATCACTGCGCCGAGCCAAGCAGCAGCGGATCGCCCATGAGCGCATCATCGCCTTTCTCAAACAGGCTACGCAGATGGACGACCTTCCACCCCACATCGCGGCGGCGATCCGGCGAGTCTATGAGGACAACACCGGTGCCTCCCTAGCGCAGCACTGGCTCTTGCGCTTGCCCGACCCTCAAGCTATGGCTTCAACGTCCCTCCAGGCGTTGATCGTCGAACGCCTGGGCGATACGCTCGCCCTCATCCGCGATGAAGACCGCGCCCGCGTCGCGCGGCTGCTTCTGGAGCAGGGGCTGCTCACCGATATAGACGAGAGCTGACGCCATTGGTGAGTTTCTTAGGATTCCACTATAATGAACCACTGTACATGGGAGGTATCTATGCCTGAGGCCACACTGCAAGAAAAAGTAAGCCACGCATTCTACGCCCGATTCCAAGAGCGACCGACTATGGTGGTGCGCGCGCCCGGTAGGGTCAACCTGATCGGCGAGCACACCGACTACAATGACGGCTTTGTCCTCCCCGTCGCTGTGGATCGTGCCGCGTGGCTCGCCATCTCGCCGCGCGATGACACGTGGGCCACGATCCGGGCCATGGATATGAAGAACGACGAGCAGACCTTTCCGGTCGATCGCGTGCCCTCATCGACAGGGGGGTGGGCTGACTATCCGAAGGGCGTCATCTGGGCGATGTTGGAGGAAGGGCTGGCTCCCGGGGGCATCAACGGCGTGCTCAGCTCCGACGTGCCGGTGGGCGCAGGTATGTCCTCCTCCGCCGCGGTCGAGGTCACGTTCGCCTATGCGTGGAACCAACTCGGCGACCTGGGGATGACGTTGCCGGAGATCGCGCTGCTCTGTCAGAAGGCCGAGAACCACTATGTGGGCGTCAACTGCGGCATTATGGACCAGATGATCAGCGCATGCGGCAGAGCGGGCCACGCGATGATGCTGGACACTCGAACGCTGGAGCGTGCCTACTTCAAGATGCCGGAGGGTGTCGCCATCGTTGTCGCGGACAGTATGGTTCGTCGCGCGCTGTCCGGGTCGGAGTACAACGTCCGCCGTGCCCAATGTGAGCAAGCGGTCAGCGTGATTCAGGAGCACCTACCCGAGGTCAGTGCGTTGCGCGACGTCACGCCCCAACAACTCGAGCAGTTCCGGCAGAGCATGCCGGATGTCGTCTATCAACGGGCGCGTCACGTGGTGACGGAGAACGCACGCGTCCTTCACGTGTCCCGAGCGCTCTACGAAGGCCGCATCGAGGATGTGGGCCATATGCTCATCGAGGGGCACAGAAGCTTGCGCGACGACTACGAGGTCAGCATCGCGGAACTGGACACCCTCGTAGATGCCGCCACACAGGTAGAGGGCTGCTATGGCGCGCGATTGACGGGGGCCGGATTCGGCGGATGCATCATCGCATTGGTCGCCGAGGAGGCTGTACCTGACGTCAAGGCACACCTCAACGACATCTACGAGACTGCCTACGGCAAACTGCCCGCGGTCTACGTGACGCTGCCGGATGATGGTGTGGCGCGGATGTCATAGACCTATCAGAACCGTAAGCAGGGATATGCAAAGGAGCCCGCGATGAACATCGGCATTCCTAAGGAAAGACTTCCTGGTGAGGAACGTGTCGGCCTGACGCCGGCAGGGGTCGGATTGCTGATCAAAGACGGTCACAAGTGTTTCGTGGAGAGCGGTGCCGGGACCGGTGCCGGATTCGACGACTATGACTACGAGCGAATGGGCGCCACGTTGGTCTACGACGGTCACGAGCTCTACACACGCAGCACACTGATTCTCAAGGTGCTTCGCCCTATCTCGGAGGAGATCACGTGGATGCCCAATGGGCAAGCTCTGATGTGTTTCCTTGGACTATCTCAGTTCTCCGACGAGGATATCGCAGACTTGGGCAACCGGCGCATCACGGCGATTGCCTACGAGATGATCAAGAAGGACAAGCACGACTTCCCCATCCTCAAGACCGTGAGTGAAGTCGCCGGGCGAATGGCTCCCTATATTGCTGGGGCAGCCTTGATGCGCCACAACGGAGGGCGAGGCATTTTGCTCAATGGCGTGCCGGGCGTGCCGGCGGGCGACGTCATCATTATGGGGTCGGGCACGGTGGGACAGAACGCCGCGCGAGCCTTCCTCGGTGTCGGCGCCAAGGTCTTCATCCTCAGCCGCTCCTTGGAGCGACTGCGCGATCTGGATGTCCAGTTTCAGGGACGCGTCACCACCATGATCGACCACGACTTCAATGTCGCTCACGTCACTCGTTTTGCCGATGTCGTGATCGGCGCTGTGAGAAACCCCGGTAAGCGCGCCCCGGTGATCATCACCCGTGAGATGCTGCGCACGATGCGTAAGGGGTCGGTCATCGTCGATTTCGCCATCGACCACGGTGGCTGCGCGGAGAGCAGCCGACCGACAACGCTCGACGACCCATCCTACATCGAGGATGATGTTGTTCACTACTGCGTGCCCAACGTGCCCGGTGCGGTACCCCGCACCTCGACGCATGCCTTCAACAATGCGGCATGGGGCTATATCCGTCACGTCGCTGCGATGGGGGTTGCTTCCGCCGTTGCCCAGAACGAGGCACTGCGCCGTGGCTTAGTGTTACGAAATGGCGAGCTCATCGAGGAACCCAGCAGCTCGTACGCCTACAGATAGGCAGGCACTGACGCTATGGATTGGCAAGCACTCTACACCCAGAAATCAACGACCGCCCTGGAGGCCATTGGGGCCACCGTCCGCAGCAACAGCCGCATCTTCATGACGGGCAACTGCAGCGTACCCCACGTTCTGATGGACGCGCTGCTCTCTCACGCACCGCACGTGCAGAATGTGGAAATCGCGCAGCCCCTGACGGTAGGCCCGGCTCCCTGGAACGAGCCCCAATACCAGGGCCACCTGCGCTCCAATTCGATGTTCATCGGCCACAATGTACGCAAAGCCGTCTGGGAGCAACGGGCCGACTTCACGCCCGTCCTCCTGTCGGAGTTCCCACTGCTCTTCAAGTACGTGCTTCCGGTCGACGTCGCCTTGGTCCACCTCTCGCCCCCGGATGAGCACGGCTTCTGCAGCTTCAGCATTGAGACGGGCCTGACCAAGACGGCTGCGGAGTCCGCGAAGTGCATCGTCGCCCAGGTCAACCGACAGATGCCCTACATTATGGGCGATACCTTCATCCATGTGGAGGACCTCGACTACATCGTCGAAGTCGATCTACCGCTGGATGAGTACCAGATGGCCACAGAACCCGACGATCCGGTGACGGAGAGAATCGCCAAGCACGTGGCAGCCCTCATCCCCGATGGCGCTACGCTGCAGATGGGCATCGGCGCTATTCCGGATTCGGTGCTGCCGCATCTGGAGGACCGGAAGGATCTCGGCATCCATACGGAGCTCTTCTCCGACGGTGTGCGCCACCTGGTGGAGCTGGGGGTCGTCACCGGCGCCCGAAAGACGCTGCACCCGGGCAAGATCGCGGCGGGATTCGTCCTCGGCTCGCGAGATCTTTACGCCTGGCTGGATCACAATGACCTGGTCGAGCTCCACCGTACCGATTACATCAACGACCCCTGCGTCATCGGACAAAACTATCGGCAGGTCGCCATCAACGGGGCCATCGAGGTCGATCTGACAGGTCAGGTCTGTGCAGACAGCATCGGGCCGAAGCTCTACAGCGGTGTTGGCGGTCAGATGGACTTCATCTACGGCGCCTCACGCAGCGAAGGAGGTGTGCCCATCATCGCACTGCCCAGCACCGCCCGCAACAACACCACCAGCCGCATCGTGCCCACCCTCAAGCCAGGCGCGGGCGTGGTCACCTCACGGAATCACGTCCACTGGATCATCACCGAGTTCGGCGCCGTCGACCTGTACGGGAAGTCCATCCGACAGCGGGCGGAAGCCCTGATCAGCATCGCTCATCCCGAGTTCCGCGAGACATTGACCGAGCAGGCCAAGGCTCTCGACTATCTTTAGTCACAGGAGGTGTAGCTTGTTCCATGCACTTGTCGCCATCAAACAGGTGCCCGACACCACCAACATCCGCATCGATCCCGACACCGGGAATCTCGTGCGCGAGGGCGTCCCGGCGATCATGAATCCCTACGACGCCCACGCACTTGCGGCGGCGGTTGAGTGGAAGCACAAACTCAACGGGAAGGTCACCGTTGTCTCGATGGGTCCGCCCTCATTCACGTCGACGATTCGCGAAGCGGTCGAGTTGGGAGCCGATCGAGGCATCCTCATCTCGGACCGCAAGTTCGCCGGCGCGGACACCCTGGCCACGTCCTATGTCTTGGCCGAGGTCATCCGTGCCATCCACGAGGAGGATCCGCTCGACCTGATCTTCTTCGGAAAGCAAGCCATCGACGGCGATACGGCACAGGTCGGGCCCGGCGTCGCCGTGCGTCTGGACTTTCCCGTCATCACCTACGCGGTGAATATCCGCGCCGTCGATCTTGACGATGCAACCCTTGTCGTCGAGCGCAGGACGGAGCGATGGACTGAGGTGGTGGAGACCGCCCTGCCCGCGCTGCTGACATGTGAGAAGGACATCGCCGAGATCCCGTTCGCCCCCTTGCCCGATCTCATTCGCTCCTTGCGTTACGAACCCGAGATGTGGACCATTGATGGCCCGATCGAGTTTGAGGCCGATAAAATCGGCGTGCGGGGCTCCCCCACCATTGTCTATCAGATGGGGACGCCACCTCTGCCCGAGCCGGGAGAGAAGATCAACGCGCGGGAGGTCGGCGTCGATGAGGCCTTAACGTTCCTGTTCCGGAAAGCTGAGGAAGCCGGCGCACTCACCACCATGGTCGGAGGGACAGCATGACGACACGACGTTTCTGGGTCTTCATTGAGCAGGAACAGGGCGAAGTCCATCCCGTCTCATGGGAGCTTCTGGGGGTCGCTCGACGCCTGGCCTCCCAGGTGGCGGAGGAAGCAGAGGCAGCCGGCGATGAGGTGGTCGTGGAGGGCGTGCTCCTGGGACACGATGTGCGCGCCATCGCGGAGATGGCCATCGGCTACGGTGCCGACCGCGTCTATCTGATGGACGACCCGGTCCTGACGAGCTATCGCAACTGCCCCTATTATCTGACCATCGAGGCCGTCGCGAAGAAGCACGAGCCGGAGGTCTTCCTCATCGGCGCGACCACGCTGGGCCGCGATCTGGCAGGTGCCATCGCCACGGCGCTCAATACCGGGCTTACGGCGGATTGCACGAAGCTGGAGATGGGCGAGGTCAAGGGCGCCGATCGCAAACTGCTACTGGCGACGCGCCCGGCCTTCGGCGGCAATATCATGGCCACCATCGTCTGCCGCAAGCACCATCCACAGATGTCGAGTGTCAGACCGCGTGTCTTCCCGGCCCCAGACTACGACTCTGAAGCCAAGGGAGAGATCGTGCAGGAGGACGTCGAGATCACCGAGGAAGGCGCGCGTTCCTGCATCCTCGAGTTCATCCACGCCAAGGAAGACACGGTCGACATCGAGTACAGCGACGTGATCGTCGCCGGCGGGCGCGGGCTGGGCGGTCCGGAGGGGTTCGGCATCATCAAGGCCCTGGCCGACGCGATGGGCGGGGTTGTCGGCGCCTCCCGCCCCTGTGTCGACGCGGGGTGGATTTCCTATGCGCACCAAGTAGGCCAGAGTGGCAAGACAGTCAGGCCCAAGGTCTACGTCGCGGCCGGGATTTCCGGGGCGTTGCAACACAAAGTAGGGATGCAGAATTCGGACTTCATCATCGCGATCAACAACGACCCCAACGCACCCATCTTTGAAGTCGCTGACGTCGGCATCGTAGGCGACCTCTTTGAGGTGATCCCAGCGATGATTGAGGAAATCAAGGCGCGCAAGGAGGCACGGGCATGAAGAGTGATCGTGCGCTGACACACGAGAAAACCGAGTTCGATGCTGTGGTAGTGGGTGCGGGCCTCGCCGGCGCCGCTGCAGCGATGGTCATGGCCCGGGAAGGGTTGAATGTCGCGCTGGTCGAGCGCGGTCAAAAACCGGGCGGCAAGAACTACTTCGGCGGCGCGATCTATACCCATGCCATCGCCGATTTGGTGCCTGACTTTATGGACCGACGACCTCCCTTTGAGAGACCCGTCACGGAAGCCGGCTTCTGGTTCCTCTCCGAGGATGGCCTGACGCGCATGACGGTTCAGGGAGGAAAACTCGGCGTAGAGCCCGCCGACGCTTACATCACACTTCGGGCCAACTTCGATCCGTGGTGGGCCGCGCGGGCCCAAGAGGCCGGAGCCTTCCTGATCCCCAAGACCACGGTGGTGGACTTCATCCGCGCCGAGAATGGGCAGGTCATCGGCGTGGTAACCGACCGTCCGCAAGGCGAGATCTTCGCGCCCGTCGTCATCATCTGCGAGGGCGTCAACAATCTACTGACCCAGAAGCTCGGCTTGATCGATCGTGACTTGGAGCCGGCCCAGATGGCCTTGGCCTTCAAGAAGGTCATCTCCCTACCTATGGAGCAGATCAATGCGCGCTTCGGCCTGCAAGACGACGGACACGGTCTCGCGGCCTCGGTACTGGGGGACGTCTCCCTCGGCCTGCCCGGTATGGGCTTCATCTACACCAACAAGACGAGCGTGTCCATCGGGCTCGGGGTGATGCTGGATGTGCTGGCGACCTACCGCCTGCGACCCTACGACATCCTGCAGCGCTACCTGGATCATCCCGCCATCGCGCCGCTGATCAAGGGCGGACAGCTTATGGAGTATGGAGCACACCTGATCCCTGAGGGCGGCTATCGGGCGATGCCCAAGCTCTACACCGGCGGGGCGCTGGTAGCGGGCGATGCGGCTTCGATGGTCAACGCCCTCCACTGGGAGGGAACGAATATGGCCATCGTCGCCGGCAAACTCGCCGGCGAGACCGCTGTGGAGGCCCACAGCCGGGGTGACTTCAGTGAGCGGGTGATGTCCCGCTACGAGGACCGCCTCAATGAGGGCTTCATCCTCAGGGACCTCAAGCAGTATCGCCGCTTCTCGAAGTTCCTCGAGACACACCCGCAATTCATGGACGTTTATCCGAGCTTCCTCAACGATTCGGTGGGCCAGTTCTTCAGCGCCTATGGCAAGCCGAAGAAAGAGCTCTTTAAGGATATGTTAGGAGCGCTGACCAATCGACGCGGCCTGCTTCAGGCAACCGGCGACATCGTCTCGATGGCGCGCTCAGTGATGGGATGGTGATAGGATGACAATGAAGACAGGGGACGCATTCGAGGCGAAGGAGCTCACAGAGGAGAAGAAGCAGTCACTGCCCGACGTCTATGTCGACGATCTGCTGATGAGCCTGAAGTACTTCATCGACGAGGAGAAGGCCCACCTCTGGATCGAAGATCACGAGATCTGCGCAAGGTGTGAGCACAAGCCGTGCCTCTACTTCTGCCCCGTCGGAGTGTACACCTTGGGAAACGATGGTAGGGTTCAGGTCGCTTATCAGAGCTGCGTGGAGTGTGGGAGCTGCCGCGTGGGATGCCCGTACAAGAACATCGGATGGATCCTGCCGCGCGGCGGGTTCGGCGTTGCCTATAAGTTCGGCTAATACAGAGTAAGATCATACTAACCTAGCGAAGGACAAGCTGAAGCCGGGACTTGGCTTCAGCTTGTCCTATGACATGGAGGAAACCTTATGATGGATGCACAGACGATCAAGAAGGAGCGCACGCTGGTGCTTCTCAAACCCGACGCTGTCGGACGGGGCCTTTCAGGAGAGATCATCCAGCGTTTCGAGCGTGCGGGGCTGAAAGTGGTAGCCTTGAAGATGGTCCATCCCACCGCTGAGATGGCGTCGGGCCACTACTCCGGGCCCGATGATTGGATCAGCGGGATGGGGCAGAAGACGCTCGACTCCTTCAGCCAGTTCGGGATGGATGTCACAGCCGTGCTCGGCACGGAGGATGCATTTGAGATCGGTAAGATGGTGAGGACGTGGCTCATCGAGTATATCTCCTCAGGTCCCGTGGTCGCCATGGTCCTCGAGGGCGTTCACGCGATCACCGCCGTGCGCAGGATGATCGGCTTTACCATCCCATCACGCGCCGAACCCGGAACGATTCGCGGTGACTACTCCATTGACTCCAACACGGTCTCGAGCCTTGAGAAGCGTTCGACGAAGAACCTCATCCACGCCTCAGGCAACGTCGAGGAGGCAGCCCAGGAGATCGCCTACTGGTTCTCGCCTGAGGAGGTCTTCAACTATGAGCGCGCAGGTGAGAGCCTGATGTTCTGAGTCGCACCTCCGGTTATAACAAAGCAGGTAGGCGGTCGCCTACCTGCTTTGTTGTAGTCTCGGTCGGATGGGCCGGCGCTATAGCTGATCCATCGCGCGGTTG
>JAXGUU010000096.1:0-11995 GCA_040774145.1 Anaerolineae bacterium | reverse complement strand
TGGCCGACTCCTTCGCGGCGCTGGAGCAGCGCGTCGAGAAAGAGGGACGGCTGAGCTGGGACGAGATCGGCCGCTACATCGAGACCGACTGGGAGGGAACCGATGGGGAACGCGCGCGACAGATGATGCGCAGCATCCCCCGTTACGGTCACGGCGGCACGCTCGGCGACGACTACGCGGTACGCGTGACACAGGCCTTCACCGAGTTGGTCAAGGAGGCCCCAACCCCCGACGGCTACAACATGATCCCCGGGCTCTTCTCGTGGGCCAACACGATTCCTATGGGCAAGGGCGTCGGCGCCACACCCAATGGTCGCCGCGCAGGCGATCCCATCGCCCACGGTGCCAACCCCGACCCCGGCTTCCGCAAGGACGGTGCGCCCACCGCGATGGCGGTCGCCATCGCCTCCGCGCAGCCCGGTTACGGCAACACGGCTCCCTTGCAGATGGAGTTGGAGCCCTCGCTGTCCAAGGATGAGGGCGGCGTCGACAGCGTCGCCAACCTGATCAAGACCCACTTCGACCTGGGCGGCACGCAGATCAACCTCAACATCATGGACGCCAAGAAGGTGCTGGAGGCGCACGAGGATCCCTCGAAGTACCCGGACCTGGTGGTACGCGTCACGGGCTTCAGCGCCTACTTCGCCAGCCTCTCACCCGAGTTCCGACAGCTCGTCGTCGATCGCATCCTCATGGAGTCCGAGGCCTAGCGCCCCGCGACCCCGACCAACATCGCGCCCCGGCTCAGAGTCCCGAGCCGGGGCGCATACCTTCGGCGCATGTGGGGCGGGTAGCCGACCCGCCCAGCCTCGCTCGACATCGGGCCATGGGCGGCTCAGCTAGCCGCCCTACATCGCCCCACGTGGGGCAAGTGTCCGACCCGCCCAGACCTTTGGGGTCAAGCCCGAGTCCGCTCGGGCCGAAAACCCCAAAGGTCTTCTCCGCGCTCGCTGAGTAGACTACGCCAGCGCTGCCAGCGCCAGCCTGATCGGCGGGAACGTAGCCAGCTCGCCGGGTCGAGCACGTCCCCACGTCGTGCAGAGGTATCCCAGCATCCGGGGATCGTCTCGATGCGCCAGCGTCGCGTCCAGCAGGGCCTGCGTCGCCTCTACATCCTTCCATCCACCGGGCACCACACGGAACCCCTTCTCCAGGAAGATGGCAACCGAAGGATAGTGCTCCATCAGCTCATAGTGCCAATCGCAGATGATGATGTCCGTCGGGATCATATCGATCGCGGGGTCGGTGCCGTTCTCGGAACCCTCCCATAGGCCGTAGCCCGTCGCCACCCCGTCCAGGAGTCGATCTCCCCACATCAGCATCTCGACGCCGCGCTCGCCGACGAGATAAGCATGGTAATCGTGCACCGCTTTAGCGAAGAGCTCTGCCGGATCCTGCCCCTGGCAACGCGGACAGTGCTCCGAGCCGATCAAGAAGACCTCATCGAGCCCCACGTGCAGCGCATCCGCCTCAAAGGCCTCCAGCAGGTCGTCGAAGAGCTCGAAGATGATCGGATTGACGTCCGGGTGCTGAGGACACCAGCTCCGGCAATAGATGTCCTCATTGTTGGGATACTGCCCCGGCGTCTCATCGAACTCCGGATACTGCATGAGCAAGGGGAACGTCGTCTCCGCCCACGACTGATGGCCCAGGCACTGAAACTGCGGGATCAACCGCACACCCAGATCCCGGCAGACATGGCTCAGCCGTCGCGCCGCCTCGGGCGTGATCGGGTCCTCACCCCGCAGCTCGGGATGCGAGGCATAGGCGAACTGGTAGTTCACCTCAGGCATCAGGACATTCAGCTCCATCTCGGCCAATGCCGGCAGCTCGTCGATCAAGGCCATGACCTCCACGTCATGGCCGAGTCCTAGGTGAATACCGCGCCAGTAACTGCGTGTCGGATCAGTCATCTTACCCTCCGTATCTGATTCCAGAATAGACCATGTCGGCCTACGTGCTGGAGCACCTCTAGCGGTGATTGTGCAATCGCGACCTCGCGTGCTATAAAGGGGCGACCATAGACCCTTCCTGATCGACAGGTCGATGTCCCAAGGCACTGTACCAAGAAACAGGATCGCCGTCAAACGAGGGCGGGGACCGTCGGATCCGGATACAAGGAGCAGATGAGGAATGACGAACATGATGCAGTTGGAACGAATGACACGGGTCAACGCTATGTGGCAGGCATCAACGTGGACGCGGATTCGCTCTCAGATCGCGTTTGCCGAGCACGTCGCGCTGACAAGCGCGGATCAGGGAGCCACATGGCAGGCCTCGATCCGAGAGGCCAAGGAGATCGTAGCATCCGCCTTGGCGACAGGCGCGTCCGGCGACTGGACGCAACTCGCGACTCAGGTCGAGGTAGCTCTGGCACCGCTCTCAGAGGCCGCCAAGGCGCACAGGCTCTACCTCGCCGGCCATGCACACATCGACATGAACTGGATGTGGTCGTGGCCCGAGACCGTCGCGGTCACACTCGACACCTTCGACACGATGCTCAGCCTGTTGGAGGAGTTCCCCGAGTTTCACTTCTCCCAGAGCCAGGCCAGCGTCTACGCAATCGTCGAGAAGTACGCGCCCGAGCTGATGCCGCGCATCGCGCACTTCGTGAAAGAGGGGCGCTGGGAGGTCACCGCGAGCCACTGGGTGGAGACCGAGAAGAACATCGTGAGCGGCGAGGCGCTTTGCCGTCACGTGCTCTATACGCGCGCGATGATGAGGCGACTCTTCGATCTGGCGCCCGAGCAGGTGGCCATCGACTGGTCGCCGGACACCTTTGGTCACGCGGCAACCGTGCCCACCTATCTGCGCCAGGCCGGTGTGCGCTATCTCTATATGCACCGACCGGGCGTCGAGCAGCAGCCCGTCCCCGAGGCCTTCTGGTGGGAGGGCCCCGATGGTGCCCGCATTCTGGTACGCAACGATCAAAAGCGCGGCTACAACTGCGCCATCGAGCCGCAGCAGATCCTGGATGCGATGGCGGCGATGCAGCAGTCCGTCGGATTCGACCTCGCGATGCTCGTCTACGGGGTCGGCGACCACGGGGGTGGCCCCACACGGCGCGACCTGCTCTCCGCGCGCGAGATGAGCCGTTGGCCCATCTTTCCGACGCTGATCTTCGCCCCTGTGCAGACCTTCTATCGTGAGCTGGAGCGGGTCGGAGGGGAGCTGCCGCTGCTCAAGGGCGAGCTGAACACCGAGTTTGCCGGCTGCTACACGACACAGTCGCTCATCAAGCGTTCCAACCGCCTGGCCCAAGCCCGCCTCGCCGACGCCGAGTTTGCCGCAGTCGCCGACCGGCTCGTCACCGGAGCAGCCTACCCCGCAGCGACCCTGGCGGAGGACTGGCGGCGCACGCTCTTCTCCCACTTCCACGACATCCTCCCCGGTTCCGGCGTGCGCGACACGCGCACCTACGCCCACGGTCTCTTCCAGGAGACCGCTGCGAGCACCGCGGTGCTTACCACGCGCGCATTACGGCACGTGGCTGCTGAGGTGGACACCTCGACCCTTTGTACGGATAGCCCCTCACCGCTCCCGCTGCCCGCGCTTTTCACGACCAGCGGACAGGGTGCAGGTGCGGGCATCCGTGCCGACGAGGGTCGCCTCAGCCTCGCCGACCGTCATGGTGTCTCCCCCGTGCGCCCCTTCGTGATCTTCAACCCCACGCAGGCAGAGCGCAGCGAGGTCGTGCGCCTGACCATCTGGGATCGTGAGCCGACCGGTACACCCGTACCCTTTCACGCCAAGGTCTTCGAGGCCCGCGACGCCGTAGGGCGGCGCCTCGCCCCCCAGGTCGTCGGCAAGGGCGCCGAGTGGGGACACCACAACCAGACCCTGGCGATCCCGGTCACCGTCCCGCCCCTCGGCTATACCACAATCGCCCTGTTCGAGAGCATGGACCCACCCGCAGCCGATCGCGGCGCCCGGCTCGCTCGCCACCGGCACCACTGCCCCTACTCGCTTGTCGACCGCGACGTGATCGGCCTGGAGAACGATCTCGTCTCGGTCGCCTTTGACCGTAACACCGGACGCATCGTCTCCTTCTTCGACAAGGTCGCCCAAGAGGAGCGCATCGACGCATCCGCCGGCGGTATGGGCTTCGAGTACAGCGTAGAGCGCCCGCATCCGATGTCGGCTTGGGTCATCGACAACGGGGGCGCGCCCGAGGTTCCCTCGCTCAAGCGCGTTGAGGAGCTCGGCGATGGACCCCACGTGGCCGAACTGCTGCTCGAATATGAGATCCACGCATCGACGATCAAGGCGCGCTATGCGCTCCACGCCGGTGAGGCCGCGCTGCACGTTGCGCTGGAGATCGACTGGTTTGAGCGCGGCGATCCCTCGTCGGGTATCCCGAACCTGCGTCTTGCCGTCCCCACGGCGCTGCAGGATGTGAGCGCCCGCTATGAGATCCCGCTGGGCGCCCTCGACCGAGAGACGGCCCCCGACCAGGAGGTGCCGGCGCTCGGCTGGGCCAGGGTCTCGGGCCGGGCCGACCACGGACAGGCGGCCGTCGTTCTGCTGAATGACTGCAAGCACGGTCACGCCCTCGAGGGCGCCACGCTCCGCCTGAACCTCCTGCGCTCGAGCTACGACCCCGACTACCTGCCCGACGTCGACCGCCACCTCGTGCACCTGACCTTGCTCTCACCGGACCCCTCCGTCTCCGATGCGGAGCTCTCGGCTCGCGCCGCAGCCCACGAGCAGCCCTTGCTGGCGATCGGCACGGACGTCCACGAAGGCCCCCTGCCCGCGACGCAGAGCCTGCTCACCCTCACCGGAGCAGCGGTGACGCTCAGCGGGCTTAAATGGGCCGAGGCGGGTGAGGGACTCGTGGTACGACTCACCAACACCGGCGCCGAACCGGCGACCGCGAAACTGACGACCACACCGGCCCTCGGCGCCATCGTATCGGCGCAGCCCATCGACCTGATGGAGCGCCCCGATGGCGACGCGGTGCCCGCAGCAGCAGGAGAGGCATCGCTCACCGTGCCCGCGGGCAGTCTCGGTAGCTGGCTGATTCAGGCAGCCACCGTCTGATCGACGGGGTCCATGACACCCAAAGATCGCATGCTGAGCGTGCTGGCCGGGGAGCGCACCGCTGCGCCCCCGGTCGTGCTCCATAGTTGGGGCGACTACAAGGTCCAGTTCGCCGGGCATCCGCCGAAACTCCAGTACTATCAGGGCGGCGACGAGCTGGCCGAGGTCGAACGCACCTTCTACGAGCGCTTCAGGCCGGACTGGATCCACCTCGGATCGGCGGGACGACGAGAGCTTTGGACACGTCCTCGACGCGTCGAGGGAGATCACGTCTATCTTCGCAGCGAGGACGACACGCGCTGGCTTGAGATACGCGCCGACTACACCCTGGCCCGCGACCACGACAGCCCAGCTCAGGACACCACAGCACCGCGTCTCGAGTCCAAGAGCGCGATCGACGACTACTATGCGGCGACCCGGACAACGGTGGAGCATGTCCTCGCGTCCGGACGGTTCGACCACGTGAGGCGCCTCGCCGACAGCTATGGCGATCACGTCTTGATCGCCGTCAACGATGGCACACCGGGTTGGGTACCGGGCGCATCGTTCGAGGAGATGGCGATCGCGTGCGTGGAAAAGCCCGACCTGATGGCCCACCATATCTACAAGGCCTGCGAGCACTTCCTGAACGACGTTCGCGCCGCCAAGATGGCCGGTGCCCACGCCTACATCTTCTCCGAGGGCTTTCCACACAGCCTCGACGTCCTCTCACCCGTCATGCACGAGCGAGTGGAGGGCGACGCCAGGCGCTGGTTCTACACCGAGGTGCGCAGGATCGGCATCCTCCCCATCGGCTACTGGCTCGGCGACGTTCGCCCGAACATGCGGCTGATCAACAGCCTTGATATGGCCGGGTTGATGATCGAGGAGGACAAGAAGGGCTTCACCCTCGACCCCCTTGAGATCCGCAAGATGTTGCGCCCTGAGATCTGCCTCTTCGGCAACCTCGACAGCGCCCTTCTCCTGCGTGGACCGCTCGATGCCATCCGCACCGCAGTCCGCCGTCAGATCAGGGCAGCCGCTCACGGACCCTTTGTGCTCGCCAACGGCTCGCCGCTGATCATCGGGACACCCCCCGAACACATCGACACCTTTCTAAATGAAGCACGACAAGGAGCTAGGCATGAAGAGGTTTGATGTCGCACCCTTTGCGCTGCCCAACGGCCCTGCCGGTGAGCTGCGCTTCGAGGAGGCCCGAGACGTGGAGAGGGTGGAGGTCATCTTTGCGGCGCCGCCACCCTCGCAGGCAGGCCTCCAGACCATGCGCAAGGTGTGGCCCCACTCGCGCATTGAGCGCCCGGGCGACCTCGATCTGATCCGCCCCATGAACTTCGGATGGGAGCGGCTCGACGATCTCTTCACGCCCGCCTGGGTGGACGCCGCGGTGAAGACCCACCGGATCGCTGAGGACACGCTGCGCTTCACCTTTCGGCCCCTGAGCCACGAGATCCCCGACTTCGCCGATGCAGAACACTACGACGTCATCTTTCGCCGCACCGTGGGCTTACGCGTCGTCGGGAGCGATGTGCCCATCCGCCGGGTTCGGGTCTTCACGCGGTCGAAGCCGACCCGCAGCACGCTACGGGTCGAGCTGCACGCAGGCTGCCGAACCCCGTCGCCACGGATCGAGATCTCAGGCTATAACGCCATCGTCCGGCGCGTGAAAGCGGGACCCGGCACCCGTTCGGAAGGCAATACGGTCCACATTGAGCCGGCGCAGGAGGGCACCTTCAAGGTGAAGGTTGCCCACATGGAGCCCGTGCACCGCTACGCCCATGACGACGGTCATCTGCTCTTCACGCTCGGGAGTGACGCGTTCACCATCTCACTCGCCTCCCTGGAGACGGAAGGTCCGATCTGGTTCGCTGAAGCCGGCATCTACATCACCTGGGCCGAGGATCCGCAGACCTTTGGCGACTACCGCGCACGCATCGCAGCACGCACGACCATCGCGCAGGCTGTGTCCCGACGCCCGGAGCAATCGCTCGCCGGCGCGATGAACGGACAGCCGCGGCCCCATCCGATTGCCTATGTTTTCGGGTGCAAGCACGCCCGCCAGAAGTTCATGGTCGAGCCATGCGGCGACCTTCAGTTGACGGCGTGGCCCGTGCTCCGGCCCCCTGGGCGCGACACGTCGCGCTGGAAGAACGCAGGGGACGCCCGCCTGATGTTCGGGCTCGACCGTTGGGCGCCCGAGGGGCGGCACAACGATCCTTGGCCCGTGATGGCCTACAACCTGCAGTTCCGCCGTGACGACGTGCGGGTCAGCCAGACCTGCTTCGCCGTACCCCTGACCCAGCCGATCCTGGCAGGCGAGCCCGCGCCCGATGACACAATCGTAGCCCTGGTGCGCTTCCGCTTCGAGAACACCGGAGATCGCCCCGCGATCGCAGAGCTTCCTCTCGCCTACAGCCCCAACGCGCCGCGCAGCCGCAACCGTCGCGAGGCCTTGCTCGGTGGCCCGCCGCAGAGCGACTCCCTGGTCCCACTGTCCGAACACGAGCAGCTGAGCGTGGACGGCGACCTGGTGAGGGGCTCGTTCGAGGGGACACAGGTGATCCGCCTGGCCTATCAGTCCGACATGGATGTTGTGACCTCCGGCACTGACCTGCGCTTCCGCAGGGAGCTGCAGCCCGGCGAGACGTGCGAGCTGCTGGTGCGTGTGCCTTATGTCGCGATCGAGTCAGCGGCGGAGCGTGACGCGTTGCGGGGGCTCGATATGGACCGGTGCTACGCCGAGATGGCCCGTTTCTGGCGCGCCGAGAGCCGTAAGGGCGCCCAGATCCGCACACCCGACCCGCACCTGAATGCCGCTTACACCGGTCATCTGCCGATCGTCCTGGTCGCCGACCTCGGCCATCCGGATGGTTCGGGGCTCGTCAACACCTCGGTCGGCGCCGCGACCTACGGCAACTACACCAACGAGTCGGTGATGATCATCGAGGAGCTGGAACAGCGCGGGCTGATCGAGGAGGTCCGGCGGCGTCTGGCGGTCTGGACCGAATACCAGGGCACGGTCGGCCTGATCGGGCGCTTCACCGACCACGACGGCGTCTTCTTCGGCGCCGGAGGACTGGAGTCAGGCCACAGCTACAACCAGCACCATGGCTGGGCGCTCTGGTACCTGGCACGCCACTATCTGCACACAGACGATGCCACCTGGTTCGCCACGGTCATCGACAACGTGATCAGCGGCGCCGAGTGGATCATCCGGCAGCGGCGAGAGACCGTCGGCGATCTGCCCCACTCGCGCGGCTGGGAGCGCGGCTTCCTGCCGGCGGGCGCGCTGGAGGATGTGGACGACTTCTTCTACTGGCTCAGCACCAACTGCCTCACCTGGCGCGGGCTGGACGCCGCGGCAGCGGCCCTCGAGACCTATGGACACCCCGAGGCGGACCGAATACGCCGGGAGGCAGAGGCTTTTCGCCGTGACCTGCTGCGCGGCTTCGAGACCGCCCGCCGGCACAGCCCGCTGATCCGCCTGCGGGACGGGCGCTGGGTACCCCACACGCCCTCGCGCCTCTACTGCCGGGGCCGCGACTTCGGCTGGATTCGCGAGGTGCTGGAGGGCTCGGTCTACCTGCTGATCTCGGGTCTGTACGACCCCAAGAGCCGGGAGGGCGGCTGGATCCTCGACGACTACCTCGACACCCGCTACATGAACCCGCCCTTCGGTTACCGGATCGACGACCCCCAAACACAGTGGTTCGACTGCGGTGGGTTCTCCGCGCAGCCCAACCTGCTCGCCGGGCTCATGCCCCACCTCGATCGTGACGAGATCGAGATCTACCTGTGGATGTTCTTCAACGCGTGGGCCGCCTGCTATCGTGAGGAAGTGCAGGCGATGGTCGAGCATCCCCAACCGGTGCTCGGCTTCAACAATGCCGCCCCGTTCAAGACCAGCGACCAATCCAACGCGATGAAGTGGCTTGCCTTCATGTTCGTCTATGAGCGCGACGGGCTGCTGCACCTGGGGCGAGCCCTCCCTCGAGCGTGGTTTGGGGGCGAGGAGGCCTTCGGCGCCACACGCATCAGCACGCCGGCGGGCATCGTCTCCATCGAGTATCGACCGCAGCCCCGCGCGGAGCGGATCGAGGCGGAGATCGACCTCGACCTCCGTCATCCCCCCGACCGGCTGTTGGTCCGCTTCCGCCACCCGACAGGCAGGCCGATCCGCGCCGTCTCAGTCGACGGCGCGCCCCACACCGCCTTCGACGCGCTGACCGGCGATGTCAGCCTGCCACCTTCCGGCGGCAGGTGCCGGATCTCCGTGACCTACTGAGAGACAAAAAAGGGTCTGCAGCGGGGAAGCCCCGCTGCAGACCCTCGCGGACAACTCGAACTATGAGCCGTACGCCACGTAGGCGATCTCCCGATAGGGGATCTCACCCACGCTGACCTCCACAAAGGGCTTGCCGTCCTGCACGCCCACCGTGCCGAAACCGGTCGCCGTCGCCAGGAAGGCACGGAAGTCGCCCGGGATCCGCGGCTCGAGATAGAGGATCTTGTCCACCGCATCGTAACGCGCGCCGGTCAGCCCCTGCAGCATCCCATAGCTCGCCATCGCCCGGGCATACCAGTGCCCGCACTCGTACTCGTTGAAGGGGTTACGGTCGCGTCCGTCGTAGCGGTCGCGCAGCACCCGCACGATCTCCAGCCCCTGCTCAATCTCGCCCATCAGCATGAGATGCGCAGCCACCTGATACTCGATGCCGGTCCAGACCTCGTCGCTGTAGACGAAGGGCAGCGAGAGCGCCCCACCCTTGGGCCACGTGCAGAGCAGGAGTCCGCCCTCGTGACCCAGCGCAAAGGTAGGTCGCTGCGGGTTGGCGTGCGCGGCCTCCGCGAAGTCGTGCTTGAGATTGTAGGTATGGACGGCCAAGAGGTGGCTGCGGACCTTGTCCACGTCCAGGAAGGGGGCCACACCGCAGACCTCAGCGATCCACGCGCCCAACACCCCGTCCGAGAGACAGCCCTTGCCGTACTGGTACTTGGGGCCCTCCGCCCGCAGCAGCACCTGCGCCTCGGGCGAATAGTTCAGCCGCATCCCGGCAGCCTCGGTGGGATCAGGGGCGCGCAGCCCCTCCCACTCGATCTTCTGGATGAAGTACTCTCCGTCCCAGAGCTCCGATTCCATATAGGCCACACCGCGGTCCAGCAGCTCGCGGTAGAGCGGTAGCTCCTCGCCCAAGGCCTCCGCCATCTGGCACGCCGCCTGCAGGGCTCCCAGGTAGAACGAGGTGCACATGCCGTCGGGCCCCCAGAACTCGATATCGTAGGTATTGTGATGCGGTTCAACCAGCGCTCCACGGTGATCCGGATCCCATGTCTCGATGCAGTAATCCAGGCTCTGCTTCACCTTGGGCCAGGTGCGGCGCAGCCACAGGGTATCGCCGCTGATCCGCCATTCACGGTAGACCTTCATGATCCCGCCCAACTGCCCATCGGCTGCGGCGTGGAAGTCGTGGGCCGGGGGGCGAATCGGCAGGCTCGCGCGGAAGGCCTGGTGCCCTTCGTCGTCCTGGTTGACGAAGTGCTCCGTCTCCCGCAACGTCCGCTCCAGGTCCGGAAAGAGGTGTGGGAGCGCCTGGGCGTAGTTCCAGACGTGCGTACAGCTTCCGTGACAGCAGCCGTGCGTGTCGCAGCAGCCCTCCCAACACCAGAGCCGCCCGTCCGTCTGTCGTTGCACCGTGGGCGACTTGAGGATCGTCAGGTTTGCCGCGATCGCCTCGACGACCTCCGCCGGCAGCGTCGTGTCGTAGAAGCTATCGGCAAAGGCCTCGCTCCGCACTCGCAGGTCATCGTAGGCATCGCGCCAGTGCGCCGTCACCGCCTCGACCGTGTCGAAGACCCCGGCATACCACGGCTGGTGAGTGCTGCTGCAGGAGCAACACGCCGGCCCGTCCTCGCTGTCGGCGCCGAGCCGCAGGTCGGTGTTGGGGACATGCCACGTCAAGCGCACCACGATCGTCTTGCTCTCGCCGGGTGCCAGGCGCACCGGGACATAGAGGCTTCCCCCCGGGCTCGGCGGCCCCTCGGTGATCGGGGCGCCTTCGGGCATGTCGCCCTCCGCGACGGACTTCCACACCATCGTCGGTGAATCAAACCAGCCGCCGCGGAACCAGGCATGGTTGACCCGCACCTCGGGATCATCCACGGTCGCGCTGAACGCCCCCTGAGCGAAAGAACGCGCCTCGCTGCCCGGTTGCCACAACGTGAAGCCGCCCTTCGTCGCCAGCACTGCGTCCGCCGGCGGTGTGCCTCGATCCGGCGGCGTGACCGCCATGAAGTTCCGGGCGTGGAACGAAAAGACCGCCTCCACCGCTTCGTCACCAGGATTGTGGAAGCGATACTCCAACGCCGCGACCGGCAGGCTGCTGGCATCCGCATCACCGGGCGTGAAGGGGCTCCACCCGATCAGCTCAACCGCCAGCGGCACCGCCGCATCCTGCAGCGTCACGTGACCGAAGGGGAGACGGGTCTCGAAGGTCGCCTCGGCAAAGCGCGGCAGACCGTAGTCCATCCCGCCGAGGCCATTGCCCGACTCGCGCAGCCCGAAGGCCTTCCAACGCGGGACCGGGCCCTCGAGCACCCGTGCGACGTTGGGCGCGCCTTTCACGCAGAGCGCCGCATACATCAGCGGTTCGTTGAACACCTCGGGCTTTCCGCGCAGCGAGACGTGGGAAAGCGCGCCACTTCCCTCCAGACAGAGCATCCCCGCGCCGATGCCGCCCATCGGAAAGGCGACACGGCTAAGGTGTTGATCGGTGTAGGGTCCATTGTAGCTGTGGGTCATGGGTCCTCCTCTTGCTCAAGCATGATGGTCATACGGCCCGACAGGGCCCGACGACGCCGATGACCGACAATGGCCAGTGTAATGCGATCCTGGGAAAGTCAAAGGGCCTCGGTCGCAGGATCACCGAGCTCATCGGCCCCCCCCCCCCCCCCCCCC
>JAXGUU010000095.1:0-12124 GCA_040774145.1 Anaerolineae bacterium | reverse complement strand
TCGTCGGGTGCGCCCTCGTGGCTACGGATCACCACGTTCCGTCCGATGCGCACGTTCTTGTCCAGGATGGCGTTCTCGACGACACTCCCCTCACCCACGCCCATGTGGGGAATGCCGAGCTCGGTGTTTTCCTCCAGCTGCACCATCGTCTCGTAGTAGTCGGCGCCCATCATCACGACGCGGTGGAGATGCGCCCCGGGGTTGACGATACTGCGGAGGCCGACAATGCTGTCGGCGACGGCTGCGCTGTCAATGCGACAGCCCGGCGCCAGAACGACCCGGCGAAGGCTGGAGTCCAGGACCTTGCTGCCGGAGAGGAAGCGCGCGCGCGTGTAGATGGGCCATTCAGGTGCGTACAGGTCAAAGGGTGGTTTGGGTGTCGTCAGGGCGAGGTTGACCTCGAAGAAGGCGCGGATGGTGCCGATGTCCTCCCAATAGCCGTCAAAGGGATAGGCAAAGACGCGCATGTTGCGGCTGATCGCCGCCGGGATGATGTGCTTGCCGAAGTCGGACCCCGATTCCTCGCGCAGGAGGTTGTTCAGCGTCTTGGTCCCGAAAACGTAGATCCCCATCGACGCCAGATAGGGCTTGTCGCCCGGCATACTGGCGAGATCCGGCAGTTGCTCGGGTGAGGGCTTCTCGACCCAGTCGGTGATGTGACCCTCGGCATCGGCCTTGAGGATGCCCAGGCTGGGCGCGTCCTCGGCGCTGACGGGCTTCGCCGCAATGGTGACATCGGCCTCGTGGCTTTCGTGGAACTGGACAAAGAGCGAGTAGTCCATCCTGTAGAGGTGGTCGCCTGCCAGGATGACGATATTACGGGGCTCGGGTACCTGGAGCTGGAACATCTGCTTGCGGAGGGCGTCTGCCGTGCCCTGATACCACGCCTGGCTGCCCGGGGTCTGCTCAGCGGCGAGGATGCGGACCCATCCGCCGGAGAAGTTGTCAAACTGGTAGGTGCGCACCACATGGCGGTGCAGCGAGACCGTGTTGTACTGGGTCAACACATAAATGCGGTTGATGCCCGAGTTGATGCAGTTGCTCAGGGGAATGTCGATGAGTCGATAGTAGCCTGCCAGCGGCACGGCGGGCTTGGCGCGGAGTTTGGTGAGAGGCCAGAGGCGCGTGCCGGCTCCCCCTCCCATGATCACACCCAGGGTATCCTTCATAAAGCTGAGCATCAAGAGCCTCCTTAGGGCTGTAAAGCGTATACCTCATGCTTGGGTCGTCGCTCTTACCCTATGTGTCCGATGGGCCAATGGATCGCGCTGCGTTGATATCATTATATCCAGACGCCGACATTCGCGCAATGGCCTTCGGTCGACGTCACTGACCCCTGCGTGATGATGGCGCTGCGCTATCAAGAGAGGACAACGACAGGAGGGAGAAGTTAAGCCCGGCGAAGCGTCGCCGCTGGGCCCTCGTCCCGGCTTTTGCGAGCCTTGGCGCGCTGCTGGGTCTGCAGCTGGAGGCCCTGGCCTACGTGCCGATCGTGGGCCTTGCCCTGCTTCTGTACCGTGATGCGGTGACGCTGAGGTCGCTCCAGGTGTCGATGGACGGACGCGCCCTCCCCTGATCAGGGGAAGGCGCTGGTTACGAAGCCGGTGGCGCGGTAGAGGCTAGCTCTGACCGGCGAACTTGGGTGCCGGCGCGGCCTCAATGACGGCATCCACGACGCGGACGGTCTCGTCGAAATCGCTGTTGGCATAGCTCTCGATGGCGCCCTGGTCACCGAGCTTGGTCATCTCCGGATCGAGGCCGATCTCGCCTAAGAAGGGGGTCCCGAACTGGTCAGCCATGGTCTTCGTATCGCCCTTGCCGAAAAGGGTATAGCGCTCCCCACAGTGCGGGCAGATGACGTAGCTCATGTTCTCGACCAGTCCGATGAGCGGGGTGTTGAGGTGCTCGGCCATATGAGCCGCCTTGCGTACGACCATACCCGCGAGATCCTGGGGTGAGGTCACCAGGACGATGCCGCTCACGGGCAGGCTCTGCATCACCGTGATCGCAGCGTCGGACGTACCTGGGGGCATATCCACGACCAACGCGTCGAGGTCGCCCCAGAAGACGTCGTTCCAGAACTGGTTGATGGCGCTCGTGATCATGGGGCCGCGCCAGATGACCGCCTGCTCCTCGTTCTCGAGCATCAGGTTGATCGACATGACCTTGATGCCCAGTGGTGTCTGTGGCGGCATAATGCCCAGAGGGGACATCGTCGGGGGATCGGTCACACCGAACAGCTTGGGGATGCTGGGACCGGTGATGTCCGAGTCAAGGACGCCGACCCGACGCCCCTTGCGCCGCAGGCCGACCGCCACCATGGCTGCAACGGTGGACTTGCCGACACCACCCTTGCCGCTCATGACCGCGATCACGGTCTTCACCTTGTTGAGGTTGCCCGCGAGGGAGCCGGTCGCCTGTTGAGTGCGGCCCTGAAGCTTCTCGCGCAGGGCATCTCGCTCTGTATCGGTCATCGCCGTCAACGAGATCTCCACGTTCAGTCCGTCGTCTAGTGCATCGACGGCTTGTCCGGCATCGGCGGCAATCTTGTCGCGCAGCGGGCAGTTGGGCACCGTCAGGGCGATGGTGACCGTGATGTCCTTGCCGCGGACCTCGATGTCACGGACCATGCCCAGCTCTACGATGTTGCGGTGCAGCTCGGGATCCATGACGTCTCTCAATGCTTCCAGGACTTGTTCCTTTGATACCACGCTTAGCCTCCTGAATGAATGCGGCAGGTCGCCTACCGCTGGATAATCGTCAGTGCGCGTGGGGGTCGACCTGCCACAGAAAGCCCCCCGAGACGGGGGGCCAGGTTGACCTCGACACCGCGCAGTGTTCGCACTTAGTTACGCTGATGCCGGTTGTCTGGCGTTCTGCTGCTCCTTGAGCTCCGTCTGCTCCTCTGTACCGGGCTCGACCTCCCAGATGCGATCCGGCGCAACCAGGTGATCGATGTAGAGGATACCGTTGACGTGGTCGATCTCGTGCTGGAAAACACGCGCGAGGAATCCGCGCGGGCGGAGGCGGAACTTGTCGCCGTGCTCATCGAGCCCACGCACCAGCACCTCACTCGAGCGCTCGACCTCGCCCACGTAGCCGGGCACGGAGAGACACCCCTCCATCCCCACCTCGGTCTCCCTGGAGGCCTTGATAATCTCGGGATTGACGACGACGTAGCGTTTGCCGCTTCCCCAGATCTCCTCGTCCTCGGGCAGCTCAACCACGATAATGCGCGCTAACTCGCCGATCTGGACCGCCGCCAGTCCAATCCCGTCGCTCGCATGCATCGTCTCGATCATATCCTCAATCAGCTGCTTGATGTCAGGCGTGATCGTCCGAATAGGGCGAGAGCGGTCGCGAAGACGGGCGTCTCCAACTGTTATCACTTCCCTTACTGCCATGTACTCTCCTTACGATAGATAGCTCGAGCGGGTGTCCGCTGTATCGCGACCCCGCTGCAGCTCGTCATAGGTGGTGAACCATCCGAGCAACTCCTGCTGCCGCCGGTTCGCCTCCGCCGTGATCTGCCTCTGCCGGTACTCGTACTGGCGGTTCGAGATCGTCTTCTGAACCCTCTCGGGATGGCGGACCCATTGTAGCTCGAACTTGCCCTCGGTGCCCGCTGTCTCGAACGAGACATGACCGAAATCGAAGACCCGCGCGACGATGGTGGGGATGGCGAAACCGAGGTTCTGAATCCGATCGAGGCGCGCCTCGTGGCGCGATTCGCGCAACAGGAGCGGCAGGCGCTGGACCAGGATGATGTGACTCGGCGTCAGCTGGAAATAGTCGTTGCGCCAGTCCTCGACGAACCAGAGCAGCGCCCCTAGGGCAATGGCCTCGATGAAGAGCCATCCGACCAGCCACCCGAAGAAGGCCGTCTCGCCCACCCACTGCCTCAGAAAAAGGATGCCGCCGATCGTCAAGAGCACGAAAGGGATGAGAGCAGGCAGACTGCGGCTGACGCCGGGCAACCAGTAGCGCTTCCAAATAATGGTCGTACCCCCATCGACCTCGATCCTTGCCGGGGGGAAGACGTATTCCCAGACGGAGGTGATCGCCGCACGAATCGGCCCGGGCGAACGGTCCTCCTCATCCTCCCGGCTCGCGGTGCGCTCACCCCTTGGCTCCTCATCGGCCCCTTGATCCGCGCGTGTGTCGGACGGCTCGAGGCGGCTCCCGAGGAGCTCGCGAATCTGTCCGCGCGTCTTGAGGACGTCGCGTGCGCGCGTGCGCTCAACCTGCTGTGAGATCAGTTCGCGCAGTCTGGTGGGGTCGGGCACGTAACTCATGTCGATATTCACCGTCTCACCGGCACTCTGTAGGACCAGGTTGCCGTAGTTGAGCAGGTTGGCGACGATGCCCGGCTGGACCTCATAGATGTCCACGATGTTGTCGAGTTGCGTCTCCTCCTGGTGAGTGGAGAAGGGCCCCGCACGCTCGATGTGCACGACGCGCTGGGTGGTGACGACGAAGTAGTCATCACGCCAATTGATGTACTGCCAGATGATGCCCCCCACCAGTGCCAGCGCCGGAATGGCTAACAGGACGGCGAGAAGCATAAGGAACCCCTCTCCGATGATCAGCAGCGTGATGACCGCCGGCAAGAGGAGCAGCAGGATCACAGCTGGGGCTGCAGCCTGGCGGGAGAAGCGTGTCCAATGGCGTTGCGCCGCGACGATGACCCACTCGTCGTCGCGCAGCCAGCTGAAGTCCCGTGTTCGACGGCGCCTCTCGACAGCCGTGGAGACGTTCAGCCGCCGCTCGAGGTAAGGGCGCTCCCTGAGCACGGCGCTCAACTCGGAGCGCAGCAGATAGATAACGCGTGCGTACCCATCAGCAGTGGCGGTGACGTCGTGGAAATCGCCGACAAACAAACCCGTCTCCCCGGCCCAACTGCCCGGCTCTAGCTCACCCACCTCGTGAGCGATGCCCTCCTGATCGGAGATGGTGAGCCTGAGCCGGCCCTCGATGACGAAGATCCAGCGGTCGGCGATCTCGCCCTGACGCCAGAGCCACTCGCCGTTGGACAGGATCTGCTCGTGTGTGATTTGCGTGACGTGGTAGAGCTCGAGCTCGCCCAGTCGATCGGTGAGCCGGCTGAAGAGGGACATCTGTTTGAGTTGCTCGACCAAGACGTCGGGCTTGAGCGGTCCCTCCAGGCGTTCGCGGAGATAGTCGCTCTTCTGGTAGGCCCTGACCAGGTCGCGAAAGGCTAGCTCCAGGGTCTCAAGTGCCGTCGTAGCCGTGACGGTCGCGTGTTCAAAGTCACCGACACGGAGGCTCTGTCGGCCCAGGACGGCCCCTTCAGCCCGACGTGCTTTCACGTCATTGACACGAGACTCCACGTGGCCCTGCAGGATGAGGATTGTTCTGTCGGGTGCACGACCCTGGCTGAACAGCTGTTCGCCGGCAGCGTAGGTGCGAGCATCGACAAAAGGCACCAGGCGGAGGAGCTCCCGTTCACCTTCCTCGTCAAGATCCCGGAACATCGGAATCTGCCTCAAATACGCGATGACGTCACGCGGTTCCATACAATTGATTATACCACAGTCTTCTTTTTCGGGGAACTCGATGGGCTCGTCATGGCCTCGTGGAAAGCCTCCAAGGTTGCCTCAGCGGTGCGCATCCAGGAGAAGTGGCGGCTTTGCTCGATCGCCGCCGCACGGAGCCGAGCATAGAACGTCGGGTCGCTCAGCAGCTGCAGAAGGGCGCCCGCCAAGCCGTCGATATCGTCGGGGTCGAGCAGCACGCCGCCGGGGCCGACGACCTCGGGCAGGCTAGTGACATGGCTGCCCACGACGGGGGTGCCGCAGGCCATCGACTCGAGGGCCGGGTAGCCGAACCCCTCGTACCGTGAGGGGCAGATGAGGGCCCGTGCACCGCGGTAGAGTGCGGGCTTGTCGCGCTCAGGCACGAAGCCCAACCAGTGCACGGCGTCGTCTGAGAGGCCGGCCTCGCCGGCGAGCCGGCGCGGATCGGGGGTGAAGGGTGTGTCGGAGGAGGGAAGCCGTCCTGCGATGACGAGGCGCGCATCGGGCGCGGCCCGGTGTACGATCGCGAAGGCCGCGACCACGGCCTGGAGGTTCTTTCGCACGTCGAACCCGCCCAGGTAGAGCAGGTAGTCGCTGCATAGTCCCCACGCCGCTCGGAGGGCCGCGTCGTCCGGCGCCACGTCGGGCGCATAGGCAGCATCGACCGCCAAGGGGATGGTGTGAACGCGTGCTTCGGGGATGCGCAAGTGGCGGATAATGTCGTGACGCGAGGCCTCGGAATCGGTGAGCACCGTGCGCGCCCGCACGCTGGTCGCGCTGACAAGCGCCGTGTAGAGCCGTCCCTTGGTCCCGCCACGGTAGGCGGGCAGGATCCGCGGGATGATGTCATGGATGGTCACGATGACCGGTGTGGGGGCTAGGGCCGGGGGGGCCCAATAGGGGACGTGGAGCAGGTCCGCCGCCACGCTCGCTGCCAGGCGGGGCACGAGCACCTGCTCCCACCACAGCTTGTGCAGGTGGCTTCGCCGGATCGGGCGCACGACGGCAGTTGCGCGCCCGGTGGGCGCGATCGGTTCAGAGGGCTCGGATGGGAGCAGAAGGCTCATCTCCGGGACGGTGTCGAGGCGCGCGAGCGTCTCGACGAGGCGGCGGAGATACTGACCGCTCCCGGTCTCCGGACGATCCCAGAACCAGCCGTTGATGGCGACGCGGTGGTGGCCCTCTGTACGCACCGCGCCGTCGTTACTCGCGCAGGTGCACGTTGACCGCCTGCGGCCCGCGATCGGTCTCCGTCACCTCGTACCAGACCTGGGCATTCTCGCCGAACTGTGCGGGATCACCATCGATGCCACTGCGGTGGAAGAAGATGTCGCTTCCGTCCCGCTGGGTGATGAAGCCAAAGTGCTTGTCGTCTTGGTACCACTTGACCACGCCGGCGCGCAGGCCCGGGCCGGCCTCAACTTCGTCGCGGCAGTTGGGGCAGCGGGTCGGGGGCTCGGGCTCGAAGCCGAGATCCTCCTGCAGGCGCTGCTCTTCGACGCGGAAGACAAACGTGTTGCTGCACTTCTCACAGGTTAGCAGTTGGTCGCGAAATGACATAGGACTCTCCAGTCGTTACTCAGATAACGTGTCGATCGTGCGTGGTCGGCACAATCCGGCTCCATCAGACCCTTACTATAAAGGGAAAGGCGCAATTCGGCAAGGCCTTAGTGTTGCTTTTCGAACCGGCCCAGGTACACTTGCCGGACTATGAAGGGTTGGATGAGGAGCGGAGCACGTTGGGCGCGGGTGCTGGTGGTGCTCTTGAGCGTCTGGCTTGTCTTGGGGCAGGGAGGGCTGCCTCCACAGGATCCGAGGGCTCAGTTGGACCTGCTCACCGCAGGTCGAACGTTCAATTTCGCCACTTGGGAGGCGCAGGCGCTGGTGCAGAAAGCCCTCTATGGCGCATTGACCCCCCAGCGGACCATGGACGATGAGGCACAGAGCCGTTTCGTGCTGAGCTACCTGAGCAACGTCCAGCGGTCGCGTGCGCTGGCAGATGAACTCAACCGCATCTATGCCGACCCCGAGATCGATGACCCTGCTGCGGCGAGCATCGGCGTTCGCGAGGAGCATGCCGCACTGCGCAGCGAGATGGGGCGACAGGCCCCCATCGCTGAGGCGATCCTCGAGTGGCAGGTCAGCCACGTTCTCGCTGAGGGAGGCTTCGGTCTGCAATCCACGATCCTCCCGCCGGTCCGGGGCACGTTCACGCCTCTGCCGCATATCCTGGTCGTCTCCCCACGTGAGAGGATCGAGAGCCTCCATCAACGGCAGTTAGTGGCGGGTTTGACGGCAGCGGAGCAGGACGAGATCGAGATGACCGTGATGACAACCCTGCCGGAGCTTTCCGCCTATGTGACCGCGATCGGGGGGCTGGCTGCCTACCCGGCGATGCTGCTGGAGAGCGGCTCGATCACCTGGGTCACCGACGTCATGGCCCATGAGTGGGCGCACCACTACCTCACCTTCTATCCTCTGGGATGGTACTACATGCGGGACGGCGAGACGCGCACGATCAATGAGACGACCGCCTCGCTGATCGGTGAGTGGGCGGGGCAGCAGGTGATGCTCCGTTACTACGAGCCGCTCTTCGCTCAGGACAAGGCGCTGCCGACGACGTTGGTGGAGGAGGTGAATGAGACGGGCGGGGAGGCCCCTACCTTCGATTTCCGGGAGGAGATGCACCGCACGCGCGTCAACGTAGATCGCCTGTTGGCAGAGGGCCGGATAGAGGAGGCCGAGTCGTATATGGAAGAGCAGCGGCATATCTTTGTCGCCCAGGGCTATCGTATCCGGCGCCTGAACCAGGCCTATTTCGCTTTCCACGGCGCCTATGCCGGCGCGCCCGGCGCGGCGGGTGAGGACCCGATCGGCCCATTGGTGCGGCGCCTGTGGGCGCTCAGTGCCAGCCCGGCGGACTTTCTACAGCGCATCGCGCGGATCACGTCCTTGGCGTCGCTATCCTCGCTGGTCGAGGGCAGCGCCGCGTCTGCCGTTGATTGATATCCAAGGTCGATATGGTATAATTCCGACGTTCCTGACACTATGAGGTCGAGGTTTTGATTGTTTAATCCAATTGACTGGCTTCTGGGGCTATTCTCGCTTGACATAGGAATTGACCTAGGAACAGCGAATACATTGGTCTACGTGCGCGGGAAGGGCATCGTCAGTAATGAGCCCTCCTGGGTCGCTCGGGACCGACATAGCCGCAGAATCCTCGCGGTTGGATCTGAGGCCAAGGAGATGGTGGGCAAGACGCCCTCCAACATCGTGGCGATCCGACCGTTGCGCGATGGCGTGATCTCGGAGTTCGACGTCACCGAGGTGATGCTGCGCCACTTCATCAAGAAGGCGCACGAGCAGCTGCTGATCCCCTATCCCCGCCCACGGGTGGTCGTGGGTATTCCCAGCGGCGTGACCGAGGTCGAGACGCGCGCGGTCCACGACGCGGCCCTCGAGGCCGGTGCACGCGAGGCGTACCTGATCGAGGAGCCGATGGCTGCTGCGCTGGGCGCCGGGTTGCCGGTCACCGAGCCGCAGGGCAGCATGATTGTGGACATCGGGGGTGGGACGACCGAGGTCGCGGTGTTCGCCCTGAAGGGCATCGTCGTCAGTCGCAGTCTACGCATCGCCGGGGACGAGCTCGATGAGGATATCGTGCAGTACGCACGACAGAAGTACAACCTGGCGATCAGCGAGCGTATGGCGGAGCGCATCAAGATCAACATCGGATCGGCCTATCCCCTGCCCGAGGAGCGCACGATGGCGATGCGGGGGCGGAACCTGATCACGGGTCTGCCGGAGGAGGTCGAGATCAGCAGTATTGAGATGCGCGAGGCCCTGGCTCGATCGACGAACATCATCGTGGACATCGTACGCGATACGCTTGACGAGACGCCCCCCGAGCTGGTGTCGGATCTGATGGAGACGGGCATCTGTCTGGCAGGGGGGGGCGGGTTGTTGAAGGGCCTGGCCGAACGCATCAGCGAGGACACCCATATTCGAGCATGGGTCGCTCAGGACGCGTTGACCTGTGTGGCGCGTGGTGCCGGCATGGTTCTGGAGAACTTCGAGGCCCTGCGCGCGACGCTCTCCTCGGAGGACAATTGGCGCCCCGGAGGTTCGGCCTCCTGGTAGGGTCGATGGGTGAGGGTTGTCGGAGGGTCGGGGTAGAATGCCGGCGCGACCTCGCTCATGCCCACCTGTTCGCAACGATGGATCTTGGACCCCTGGAGGCATCCGGTGAGAGGACCGGGAACACACGATGAAACGTGACAGTGGTCCCTGGTTAGCTTGGGTGCTGTTGATCCTTGCTCTCATCCTCATCGTCCTCAGTGAGTCCGGCTCCCTTGGCCCCCTCGAAAACATCCTCAGTTACGTCGTCGCACCCATTGAGCGGGGCGTCTCGAGCGTGGTGGACCAACTGGGAGGGCTCACGCGCACCGCTCGTGATGCGCGTGAGCTTCAGGAGCGGGTCGATACGCTGCAGAGGGCGAACGAAGCGCTGGTCCAGGAGAACTTCCGCCTGCGAGAGTATCAGGCGGAGAATGAGGAGCTGCGCCGCCAACTCAATTACCGGCAGGAGAACCCGACGCTCGGTCTGCTGGGTGCGGATGTCGTTGAGCAGGGATGCAGTGTCTTTCCGTGCGGCGATGTCGTCGGACAGGACGTGAATCCCTATCTGCGCTTTCTGATCATCAACATCGGCACTCGTGATGGTGTGGCCGTGGGCATGCCGGTGGTGACGGGCGGCTCGGCGATGGTGGGGAGGATCGCGCGTACGTCGCCGAATCTCTCGTATGTGCAGCTGATCAACGACCCTGCCAGCCGTGTCTCGGCTATGCTGCAGCAGTCGCGCATCACGGGCATTCTTGAGGGATCGGACGAGGGGGTGTTGACCTTGACGAACATCCTGCCCGACGAGCAGGTTGAGGAAGGTGAGACCGTCATCAGTTCATCGATCGGTGGGTTGCTGCCGCGGGGCCTTATCCTGGGCCAGGTTGAGAGCGTCAGCTATCTCGAATCAGACCTCTTTCAGCAGGCCTCCGTCCGCGCTGCCGTGGATTTTCGGCGGCTGGAGATGGTGTTGGTGATCACCGACTTTCCCCAGCCCGATCTCACGGAGCTCGACCTGCCGTGAGCCTCTATTTCGGCATCCCCATCCTGCTGCTGGCTGCCGTTCTACAGAGCGTGTGGCTTGACGGCCTGCGCGTCATCGGGGGGCGCCCCGATCTGGCGCTCCTGGTGGTGGTCACCTGGTCGATCATCCGTGGGGCGAACGAGGGCGCTCTGTGGGGCTTTGTGGGCGGCATGCTCTGCGATCTGCTTTCCGGCAGCGGACTAGGCCTCTGGACCTTCTCGATGACGGCTGTAGGCCTGCTGGTTGGGCAACCCTGGGTCCACGCTCTGGGCCCGACGTTGATCCGTCTGGCGATGATGTCGGCGTTCGGGACCGTCCTGGGGCACGTGCTGCTCCTGGTGATGATGGTGCTGCTGGGGTATGCTGTGGACATCGGTCCGAGCTTGTTGACGGTGGCGCTTCCCGCGGCGATGCTGAACCTCCTGCTTTCGCCCTTTGCGTTTACCTTCCTGGTGTGGTTCCATCAACGCTCGCGGCGTAGCCTCAGGGGATTTGCCGCATGAGTCGCTGGTTGGGGTTCGGCTCTGCAGGCAGCCGCGTGCGCGACTGGGATCGCCGCCAGGTGGAGGACGGCGCATCACGCCCGGTCTGGGTGCTCCGCTCACCGCGGGTGGCGCTGCTCGGATGGGCAATTCTGCTCATATTGTCGCTTTATCTCATCCGTCTGTGGCAGCTGCAGTTCCTCGAGGGTGGCGCCTGGCGGGCGCGTGCCGTTCAGCAACAGAGCCGGACGGTGACGATCAGTCCCTCGCGGGGTGTGATCTACGACCGGAACCAAGAGATCCTCGTGCGGAACGTACCGGCCTACGACGTCACGGTCACCCCGGGCCTGTTGCCCGACGATTCGGAACGCGAGCGCGACGTGTTGATGCGGCTGTCCCAGCTCATCGATGTGCCCTACAGCACGAGCGAGGGACTCGATCTGCCCGCGTATCGCGGTGAGATCAGCGCCATCGGGCGCTCGGACTACCCGCCGTTCGGCGAGGCGCCGGCGCCGGGCCTCCGGGAGATGGTCGACAACGTGCGCTACCTGGTGCCCTACGCACCGATCGTGGTGAGCCAGAATGTAGATCGCGATCTGGCCCTGCTGATCGCCCAGGAGAGTGGGGTGACGATGCCGGGCGTGGATATCGCGACCGTCTCCCGACGCAGGTACACCCATGGCGAGCTCACCTCGCAGGTGCTGGGCTTCCTCGGGCCGATCCCGCCGGAGAGCGTGGAGGCCTACGAGCAGAAGGGCTACAACGCAGCCGTCGACCGTATCGGCTATGCGGGTATCGAAGCGCAGCTCGAGGAGTTGCTGCGCGGTATTCCCGGACGCAGGGTCGTCGAGCGGGACGTGTTGGGCCAGGAGCTGGGGGTGTTGAGTGAGACCGAGCCCAGTCCCGGAGACAATGTCTATCTGACGCTGGATGTTGAACTGCAGGCGGTGGCGGAGGCGGCG
>JAXGUU010000094.1:0-12151 GCA_040774145.1 Anaerolineae bacterium | reverse complement strand
ATCCCGGTCATCGTGATCACGGCGCAGAACACGCCGATTGACCGCGTTCTAGGCGAGCACATCGCCAAGGTCGAGGTCTACCTGACCAAGCCGTTTAGCCCTAAGGCCCTCCGTTCTGCCATCGACACTGTCCTCAACGCTTGACGCAGCGCCACGTCAAAATGCCGAACTGCAATCTGCTCGCGATCGGCAATGAGCTTCTCAACGGCGAGGTGCGCGACCTCAACCTGCACTGGCTGAGCCGGCACCTGACGCGAATGGGGTTCACGGTCACCCTGGCAGCCATGGTGCGGGACACGCCCGAGAGCATCGCTGCAGGCCTCGCGTTTCTGCTGAACGCGCCGCCGGACCTCCTTATCTGTTGTGGTGGCTTAGGGCCCACGGAGGATGATCTCACTCTCGACGCCATAGCCCATACCCTGGAGCGTCCGCTCGTGCCCGATGCCCAGGCGCGGTGCCTGGTCGAAGCTCAGTACGATCACCTTCTGTCGCGAGGATATCTCCATCACCGCGGCCCGGAGGCGGCACGGGCCAAGATGGCCCGGTTGCCCGACGGAGCAGGCGCGCTGCCCAACCCTATCGGCACCGCTCCCGGCGTCAGGCTGGTGTTCGGTGACACCCTGATCTTCGTCCTGCCGGGGGATCCTGATGAACTCAACGCCATCTTCACCGCCTCCATCGCGCCCGAACTCCAGAATAGGTACCAACTCCATGTGTGGGCCCAGGGCGAGCTGAAGGTCCACGTCGATGACGAGGCCGAGGTCGCGAGGCCCCTGCACGAGGTAGGGCAGCGTCATCCCGACGTCTATCTGAAGTCACTGGCGCAACCCTTCCCTGCTGCGGGTGCGGAGGGCCTGCGCATTATCACGTCCGCGCGGGCACCGGACGCTCAGACGGCGGAAGAGATCGTCACGAGCGCCCTACGTGATCTGCATCGCACCCTTGAAGGATACGGTATGCGCGTCAGTCATGAGCGCATCACAACCCACACGTCATTGGGAGGCTAAGATGACTCTAGAACTCAAAGTGATCGCCATCGAGAAACCCGAGCCCATCAACTTCATCCTGGGACAAGCACACTTCATCAAGACCGTAGAGGATCTGCACGAGGCGCTCTTCACCGCGGTCCCGGGCATCCGGTTCGGCTTGGCCTTCTGTGAGGCCTCTGGAGAAGCACTCGTCCGCTGGAGCGGTACTGACGAGGAGATGATCGCGCTGGCCAAGAGAAACGCGGCGGCGCTGAGCGCGGGCCACAGCTTTATCATCTTCCTCGGCGAGGGGTTTTACCCCGTGAATGTGCTCAATGCGGTCAAGGCCGTGCCCGAGGTCGCGCGGATCTTCTGTGCCACCGCCAATCCCACGGAGGTCATCATCGCCGAGACGACGCAGGGACACGGCATTCTCGGTGTCATCGATGGCGTGAGAACAAAGGGCGTGGAGGGAGACGAGGGCATCGCCTGGCGTAAGGGGTTCCTGCGTGCCATCGGCTATAAGCTCTAGTCGTCCCGCATCGTCGCAGACGTGGATGCGTCACGTCGTGCGTGATCCCGTGCCTTGGTTGCTGGATCCGGCTAACCCCTCGGCGCGCCTCCTTACCCTGAAGCACATCTTCCGCAAGCCGGAGGCGCGCCTGATCGAAGAAGGACAGCGCATTCTGGATTGGGATGTCGTCGCGCAGTTGCGCCACCACTGGAATCCCACCAACTTCTGGGGACGCGCCGACAATCCCTATTACGGTGGTCAGGCCGGCAACTTCGGCACCCTCTACCTCCTCGCACAATTGGAGGCGCCACGCTGTCCGGAGATCGAGGCCGCCTGCGAGAACCTGCTCGAACGCGGACGGCGCGCCGATGGCCACTTCGCCCCGGAGGGCGCCGGGGCTGCTCCATGGCACAGCTATACCAGCATGGCGCTGAACATATTGACCCACTTCGGCTATGCGGATGACCCTCGTGTCAGGTCCGCCTGGCAACAGCTCGTCGAGACGATATGCGGAGATCCGGCCCACCTCGGCTGCGTGATGGATGACCGGGCGTGCCGTGCGGGGGCGATCAAGGCGCTCTCCGCGCTGATCCATTGCAGCGTCGAGGTCCGCGCCTTCCAGGACCCCATCGTGCTCGATCACCTCTGCAAATACCTGTTGGGCCACCTCTACGACTGGGGGCGCGGCGACGTCGACTGGACCCTGCCTCGCTTTCCCCGGTTCTACGATACCGACCTCATCGAACTGTGCCACGTTCTCGCACACACATCCTATCGAACCCATCATCGGTTCCAGCCTATCGTACAGCAGATGGTCCGGATGCAAGATGAGGAGGGCCGTTGGTCCAAGCTCAAAGCTACCCACATCCTCCCCGGGGAACGGATCTTCCATCCCAGTCGCTGGCTCACCTTTGAGGCCGTCCACACCCTCATCTTGATTTACGGAGACACGATGTATGCGTCCTGAGGATCAGATCGGTGATCGGGACCGCTATCGTGTCGTTCCTCGCACGCTGGTCTTCCTGACACGCGGCAACCAGGTCCTGCTGCTGAAAGGGGCGCAGGATAAACGGTTGTGGTCCGGTAAGTACAACGGCATCGGCGGACATCTGGAACCCCATGAGTCCCCCTACGCCTCGGCGATGCGCGAGCTCCGGGAAGAAACGGGCCTTTACGTCGACAACTTGACCCTGCGCGCCATCGTGCATGTGACCCTGCCTCGCGCTCCCGGGGTGATGCTGTTCGTCTTCGTCGGCGAGGCGCCCCAAGGCGACATCAGAGCCTCTGAAGAGGGAACGCCGGAGTGGGTGGATCGAGAGGCCCTCGCCACACTCCCCCTAGTGGAGGACCTCCCTGTGCTGCTACCACGCGTCCTCTCAGCAGAGACGGTGACATTCGCCCACTACACGTTTCGTGACGAAAAGCTCCACATTGAGTTCGATTGAGAGGAAGGTGCTATGGGTAAGCCGATGGGTGACGGCGCAGCAGATACGGTGATCACGGCGGATTTTGTGCTGACGATGAACGGGGGGAACGAGATCTTCAGCCCCGGCGCCGTTGCGATCAAGGGCGACAGCCTGGTTGCGATCGGGGAGCAGCAGGAGATCCTCGCGACCTATGTCGAGCGCGCCGTGGACAGAGCTCCCACGGTTCACCGCTGCGGCAACGCCGTTGTGATGCCCGGCCTCGTCAATACCCACGGCCATGCCCCGATGACGCTGCTGCGCGCATTGGCCGACGACCTGCGACTCGACGTGTGGCTGATGGGCTACATGATGCCGGTTGAGGGAGAGTTCGTCACCCCGCGATTCTGCTGGCTGGGCACGCAATTGGCCGCTGCGGAGATGATCCGCTCAGGCACCACGACCTTTGCGGACATGTACTACTTCGAGGAAGCTATCGCCGATGCAGCAGTCCACGCCGGGATGCGCGCCATCTGTGCCCAAAGCGTGATGAAGTTCCCCACGCCCGACGCCGCCAGCTTCGAGGAAGGGCTGGCTCGCGCCCGCGACTACATCACCCGCTGGCGAGACCATCCCCTCATCGTCCCCGCGATTGCGCCGCACGCGCCCTACACCGTCACGCCCGAGCTGCTCGAGGCCGCCGTCCAGATGGCGCTGGAGTTCGACGTGCCCCTCCACATCCACATCGCCGAGACTGCTCAAGAGGTGGAGGAGCATCGCAAGGCCCACGATATGCCGCCGGTGCCCTGGTTGAAGAAGTTGGGCGTCTTCGAGACCAAGGCCACCGCAGCGCACTGTGTCCACCTCGACGAGGGCGAGATGCGTACACTGGAGCACTATGGCGCCGGTATCGCCCACTGTCCCAGCAGCAACATGAAGCTGGCGAGTGGTGTGGCACCGATCGCGCGCATGCTCGAGGTGGGACTCAACGTCGGCATCGGCACCGACGGAGCAGGTAGCAACAACGACCTGGATATGATCGAGGAGGCCAGGCTGGCGAGCCTCTTGGGCAAGGTCTCAACACTCGATCCCACGGCGCTACCCGCGCGTACCGTCATCGACATGGCGACGCGGATGGGGGCTAAGGCCCTGCATCTCGATGCGATCACAGGGTCGCTCGAACCCGGTAAACGCGCCGATCTGATCTCCATCTCGCTCGATGACGTGCGACACACACCCTACTTCGAGCGCAACTCCAACGCCCTCTACTCGCGACTGCTTTATGCCGCCCATCAGGAGGACGTCCAGGACGTGATGGTGAACGGCGTCTGGCTGATGCGCCAACGCGAGTTGCTCACCATCGATGTCGAGGCCCTGCGCAGCGAGGCCAATCGGCTCGCCGGGCGCATCGACCGCTTCCTCATGCAGCGTGAGGAGAGCGTACTCAGCAAACTCGTGGCGATCGGCGGTGTGGCGCAAGAGAGAAGTTTTGAGATTCAGGTCAAGATCCAGGACATCGACCTTGCGCGCCTCGAGGAGCAACTCCGCGCGACGGATGAGGTGCTCTTTGTCGGGGGCTCCAAGCGTCATCAGTACGACACCTACTTCATCTTCGATGATCCGTGGGGCAGTAGGCTGCGCTATCGTGAGGACGAGGTCTACGACCTCGTCTCGGGTGAGGTCAGTGATGTCATCTATCGCCTCACCCTGACGACGATGGCCAAAGAGCGGGAGTTCGACAACGCCATCCTGCTCTCGCGCTCGAGATTTGACGCCCAGGCCACGCGGAGCCTGCGCTTCTATCGGGAGTACTTCGCACCGGAGAAGAGCGTCGAGGTCCACAAGTCGCGCCGCAGATTCCATATCCGGTATGGCGGCACCGACTTCGCCGTCAACTTCGACCAGATCCTGAAACCGGAGGGCGGTGGGACCTTCCTGGAGGTCAAGAGCCGCACCTGGTCACGTCAGGACGCCGAGCGCAAGGCTGCGCTCATCAGCGACCTGCTGAGGCTGCTCGAGGTTCCGGACGGTGCCCTGGTCAAAGCTGAGTACCCGGATCTGGCCGCATAGAACGTCGTCGCGAGCTTGACACCCAGGAGGGTCAACCTATAATCACGTGCGTTCTGTGATGGTGGCTGGTCGCCCGGACATCCCGATGATAGCTCATATAAAGGGCGACACCGGTCATCCCTGCAGTTAACGAATCGCCGAAGGAGGCTAGATATGCAGAAATACGAGTGTACGGTGTGTGGCTACATCTATGATCCCGCCGTAGGTGATCCCGACAACGGCTTCCCCCCCGGGACCGCGTTCGAGGACCTCCCCGACGACTGGACCTGCCCCGACTGCGGTGCCGAGAAGGACTGGTTCGAGCCCTACACGGACTAGAAGCGACGCCGGATGACCTACGCCGACCGATTCCCGACCCTGCTTGAGAAGGCCCAAGCTGTCATCGCCTCACAGGATGGACGCGATGAGAAGCTGATGCAGATCTGCGAACTGCTGCACGGCGAGGTTCCTCATTACGACTGGGTCGGATTCTATCTTGTCGATCCCGATGCGGAGCGCGAGCTCGTGTTGGGACCCTACGTAGGCGCACCGACCGAGCACACGCGCATCCCCTTCGGGAAGGGGATCTGCGGTCAGGCAGCGGACACAGAGACGACCTTCATCATCCAGGACGTCGCCCAGGAGACGAACTACCTCTCGTGCAGTCCCGATGTGCGGGCCGAGATCGTCGTACCCGTGATGCGTGAGAACATCGTCCTGGGAGAACTGGATATCGACTCACACGCCTTGGCACCCTTCAGTCGGGAGGACCATCTCTTCCTCGAAGCCGTCTGCGCCGCAGTCGCCCCCCTGCTGTAGAACGAGCCGCGGCGACCACAGTTCTGCCCGGCAGTTGTTATGTCCAAGCCCTTGATCTCACTCGAGGACGTCACCCTCCGCACAGTGGAGGGTGACGTCCTTGAGCATCTCCACTGGGTCCTCCATCGTGATGAGCGATGGGCTATTCTCGGCCCCGCGGGATCCGGCAAGTCGCTGCTGGCGGCCGCGCTCGCCGGCAAGGTATCACCCCGAGCCGGAACTCTGAGATACCATGGTGATGGTCCCACGGCATCGCTACGCGACCTCGCCGTCCACGTCGCCTTTGACAAACGACCCGGCGGACGCGAGCTCTTTCACCAGGCCAGGTGGCACGCTGCCCTGGAGAGCACCTCGCCCAAGGTGTCCGATCTGCTGGTCGGCAACGTCTGCGATCAGAGCCGCGAGGAGATCCTCATCCCGATGGCCCTTGACGACCTCCTGGAGCGCCCGATCCACGTCCTGTCGGATGGTGAGTGGCGTCGCGTGCAGATTGCCGAAGCGCTCCTCTCGGCTCCTCAGCTCCTCATCCTCGACGACCCGTTCACGGGTCTCGACGCCGGCTTTCGCGAGAGGCTGCGTGATCTGGTCTCCGCGCTCATGGAGAACGAAACCTACGTCCTGATCATCGCTTCCGACCCCGATGAGATCCCGGAGAGCGTGACGCACGTCCTCCACCTAGCCGACGGACAGATCAGGGCCCAGGGCCCCAGGGCCGCCGTCCTCGCTGCGTATGGCGATCCTGATGGTGCCGCTCGGGCGCCGTCCGTCGAACCTCAGGCCTCTATGCCATGCCCTTCCGATCACGACGCCCCCCCACCGATCGTGGAGATGCATGACGTGACCATCGTTCACGGAGGCGTCAAGGTCCTCCAGAATGTCCATTGGACGGTGCGTCGCGGCGAGAGATGGGGTGTGGTCGGACCCAATGGCGCAGGCAAAAGCACGCTCCTCAGCCTCATTCTCGGCGACCATCCGCAGGCCTATGCCAATGAGATCGCGCTGTTCGGGCGCCCGCGCGGCAGCGGCGAGAGCATCTGGGAGATCAAACGGCGTATCGGATGGGTCGCCCCCGAGCTGCATCGCTACCATCCCCCGCTGAGCACCGCGCGGGACGTGGTGTGTTCCGGCTTCTACGATACGCTGGGGCTGCATCAGGCCTGCTCTGATGAGCAGAAGGCCACAGCGGCACGTTGGATGGCGCTTCTGGACATTGAGGAGACGTGGGAACGACCCTTTCGCAGCCTTTCGAAGGGAGCACAGCGCCTCGTGCTGATCGCCCGCGCGCTGGTGAAAGAACCGGAGCTCCTGGTCCTTGATGAACCCTGTCAGGGCCTGGACACCGAGCAACGGTCGCGAGTCCTCGAGACGCTCGATGGGATGCTCACATCAGCCCAAGCGATGACGAGTATGATCTACGTGACCCACCGCCCGCGTGAGTTTCCCCGCCACCTGACCCACAGACTGGAGCTCAGGCGGGGGCGTGTGGTCCGGCAGATCGCCCTGGACAGGACAGTCGATCAGATGAAGAGCGGCTGCTTGGCGAACGGGTCGCGTCCGTCACTATCGATGCCGTAGGCCTCCAACACGCGCAGGTAGACCGCACGCAATTCCTCTCGTCCCTCGGGGATGAGCGTCCCCAGCAGCAGGGTGGGCAGTTCATTCTCCAACCACTGCTGAACGAAGTCCTCCGGAATACCCAAGCGCTTGCAGGGCCAGATGATCATATCCGCTGTCAGTGTGGCTCGGTTGAGCAGACCAAAGGTGGTCACAGGTTGGCGATTGTAGGTCGTCCGGTTGATAACCGCCAGCCGGGCATGGTTCAGCATGGCCTCCACTACCATCACGGCCTCAACCGCGTGGCGAAAGTAGGTCGTCTCGGACGTGCCCGCCAGCTCCGGCTCGGACAGGAACACATCCTGTGCCGTTCTTCGACTGAAGAGCTTATACCCGGAGTGGAAGTCGGGGACATGGTCGAGCATCGTAGCGTACTCCAGGCGCAAGGGCTCGCCTGACTGCGCCGCGTGGTAATGAAGCGCCTGAAGCAGGATACGATCAGCCACGAGCTCCAGTTCGCCACGTAGCCACCCCATCGGTCGGTGAGGGGAGATCCGGCGGCCCAGCACCATCAGGCGATCATCGCCCGTCTGCCGCACGATATGCTCCGCTGCGCGTACGAAGTTCTGCAGCTCGTTGGCAAAATGGTCGCTGTCACAATCCAACACAGCCATATAGGCGATCTCAGGACGCACCAGCAGGGCGCGCGCCCCCGCCCTGACGCCCTGGAGTTTCCCACGATTCACCGGTGTCAGGGCCAACGATACACCGTATCGCTCCACCAGTCTTTGAGCCGCATCGGCCCCGTTAGCGACGCCATCGACACTCAAGCAGATCGCCGTAGGGTCATCGACCTGCTCGCAACACCCCACCACTGTATCGGCGAGGAGGGCCACGCTCTGAGCCCTATCAACCCCGTCCGGGATATAGACGGGAATCACGATCCCTGTCGCACGCCGCAGCTGCGGCAGACCATGGTGCATCTCAGAGTTGATCATCGCCGGCGCGTCAGCCTATCGCCAACTTGTGCGCCAGTATGATAAAGACGCTAGCCGTCCAGGTGTAGGCCGGATCCCGCAGGCCTTCACCTGTCAATGCATCGAAGTTCTCGGCGAAGCCATGCTCTGCGCACATCGCGCAGAAACGCTCGCTGATCGTGCGCGCCAGCTCCGTCTCACCGATCGACGCCAGCCCCGAGACAACCAACAGTGTGGAAGGCGCCCAGATCGGCCCGCGCCAGTAGCCGTCAGGGGCATAGTGGGGGCTCTCCGGGTGCTCCGTCGCCAATCCATAATCGGTCACGAAGCGCCGAATCTGTGCCACCAGCGCTGACTGATACTCCGGAGGCAGCCACTTCCCGAGCACGATTGGGATGCAGGGAATCAGGCTCTCGCTCTCCACCATCTGGTGATCCGTCTGGCGCATCGCCACGAAGTGATCGTCACGCCACAGCGTGTGAATCAGGTCCGCGATCAGCCGCAGGCCCACCTCACGCCACCGGGGTGCATCGCCCCCCTCGCCAAGTGCTTCCGCAAGATCCGCAAGCTCCATACAGTGCAGCGCCAGCAGGGCGGCGAGATCCGGGGCAATCAGGGGCACGCCGGCATCGAACATCGTGCTGTTGTCCCACCCGCTGTCGTTGCCGTGGAGGTAATGCGGTAGCGTCTCGCCCTCCGCCACCCGGTGGGTCAGCCACCAGTCGGCCCAACGGCAGAAGGGATGATAGATCTCGCGCAAACGCATCGGGGCAAAGAAAGCCGGCTTCTGCTCACGCATGAAACTCAACGCCCAACCGTGAACCGGTGGCTTCGAGAAGTTGTAATGGCGGATCAGGTCGTTGACCGCATCCGGGAAGGCCCCATACGTGTCCTGGTGATCCACCATCACCATCAACTGATCCCATGCCAGCTCCGGGTGTCCGAGGCTCAGGGCCATCGCGTTAAAGCAGTTGTCCCAGCTCCAGACCTGGCACATGTGGTTCTTGGACATGAACATCGTCGGACGAATCAGACGGTCGTGCGGATCGACGACGCTGGACCAGTCGACGTAAGCCGCCTGAGCCAGCGCCGGTTGTAGGGTTTCCGGCACCGCCGGCATCCCCTCCAACCAGGCCTCAAACGCCGCCTCGACCACGGACAGGCATGTCTCGAAGGGCTGACGGCGGCGCGGCGTCCACGTGCTGCCGAACTCATCGATCGCGACATCCAGGACCCCGGTCACGTCCGGTTTGAGCGTGAGGACCATCCGCTTCTGGTGCAGCGTATGCCGGGCATCGATAAAGGTGGGGGCATCGACCTCCACACTGCCCTCAAGGCGATCGATCATGTAGCGCCCCAACGACGGATAGGCGTTGATGACCCACCGTCCACCCTCGGCAGGATGCGCGATGACCCCGGACCCCGCCGGCATCTCCAGTCGCAGACCGATGTCCGTGCCGTGGAGACGCACCGTGCCCGGTTCCGGCATGCAGATGATCACTTCGCCCCGACCCTCACGGCGCAACGTGAGCCGCGAAGGCGTCGCCTCGACCTCGTCCGGCTCGATCAGCTGCCCGTCAGCCCAATCGATGCGGAAGAGCTCAGCCGCAATCACCCCATGTCCATGGACTGAGCGCAGGTAGAGCCCGCTGCCGAGCGGCAGATCCGCCTGGTCACGATACGCGATCGCGAAGTAGGAGCCGAACCGGCTGAACGGCGTGCGGCTGACGTCAAAGGTGGTCTCATCTATGACACCCATCTACCCTCCGAATTCCTAACTCGTGAACCAGAACCGGCAGCATCCGAACAAAATCACCGCTCAATGGCGCTCATCGACGTCGAACGGCACCACATCGCAGGTCGCCATATACCACGTCAGCATCCGTTCACGCAACCGCAACAGCACCTCCCTGTAGGTCGGGTCGTCGATGAGATTGCGGGTCTCCTGGGGATCATCGCGTAGGTCGTAGAGCTCATCCTGCTCATAGAGACGGCGGATGTACTTGAAATCGCGCGTGCGGCACATCGTCGCTTTGGTGTGCCAGGGATGGTCATCGGTGATCTGGTGCTTGATGCGTGGCCAATAGAGACTCGTCGAGGGATCCCCCATCGTCTTCACGGAGTCCAACTCCATCGCCTGCTCTTCCCCACGTAGCCGCCCACCCTCGGAGAAGATCGCATCGCGGTGCTCGTCGGTCTCGCCCGCGAGTACCGGCAACAGGCTCCGCCCGAACGACCAGTATCCGGGATCGATCCCTGCCAGATCGTAGATCGTGGCGGAGAAGTCCACCAGCTCGATCAAGGCCTCGCTGACGCGAGGCTGCACGGCGACATCCTTGGGAGGTTTGACCACAAAGGGTACACGGACCAACGCATCCTCGAAGGTGTTCTGCGTCTTCTCCACGATCCCGTAATCGCCCGTGTAGTCGCCGTGATCGGCGAAGAGGAAGACTGCGGTGTCATCGTAGATCCCAGCCTCCTGCAACGCCGCCACCAGCAACCCGAATTGGTGGTCGAGGCGCGCGCACATCCCGTAATAGACCGCACGCAGCTCGGTCCAGCGCTCCTCCGTCCACTCACCCAACCCCTGTGCTGTGTAGATCGCCTCAAGAAGGGAGGCTTTCTCGCCCCAGTTCTCCGGCGTGGGTGCACGGGAAGGTAGCTTGTCACGGTCGATGGCGCTGTACCAGGGCTCCTCCACCGCGTAGGGAGGATGCGGATAGGTCAGCGGCAGGTAGATGCACAGGGGACGATCCTCGGGCGCGTTCTTGATGAACTCGATCGCGCCCAGGACGTTGGCCCAGTCGCCATCATAGTAGATCTCCTCGCCTTCCGTATCCAGTTCCCCCACATAGAACGAGTAATAGCTATCGCTCCCGGGCGCCTTGCGCCACTCGTCCTGGCGATCGACCATCCAGATGGGCTTCGGTGGCCTTTCGGGTGTGTACTTGACGTCGCAGTCCTTATCATAGCCGAACTGCCCCGGGACCAGGTCATTCTTGCCGCCCCACCAAACGAAGTAGCCGTTGTCACGCAGCACCCGCAGCAGATTGGGCTCTCCCTCGTGGCCGCGCAGCATATGGTGCATCGTCCGATGCCCGCGAACGTGCGGATACCAGCCCGTCATAAAGCTGCAGCGGCTCGGGGTACAGACCGGGTTCTGGCACGCCGCCACCCGAAAGGAGACGCCATCGGTCTCGACCAGCTGATCGATATTAGGCGTCATCGCCCCGGGGTTACCTAGGTGTCCCATCACGTCGCCCCGCCACTGGTCGGGGTTGAAGATCAGAATATGTGGTCTCTTGGACATCGCAGCTCCTTTGTCCTACAGATGCAGGCGCCTCACCAGTGCCTCCAAGTATCGCGACTTCACCTGCTCCGTGGCCATGACCCGTTTGACGGGCGGCAATTTGAGGATCGCACCCAGCAGCGTCGCCAGCGCACGATGGCTCCACAGCACGCGATTATCGAAGATCAGATCCTGCAACTTGCCACGCTCAATGGCCATCATCGCCGCGCGATGGACACCGTCGTAGGGCGTGATCGTGCGTACCTCGCGCGACTTGAGCGTGATACTCTCTGTTGGACAGACACGTGCACAGACGCCGCACCCCAAACAGATCTCCGGATTCACCCTCGCTACCTTGGCCCGGCGGTTCAGCGGGTCGTTGGCCGACACCAACCCCATGGCCTCGATCGGACAGACGTTGACGCACTGACCGCAGCCGGTGCACGACCCGGTATCCACAGCCGGCAGGAAATGCGTGGTGTTGATCGGGCGGTCGAGCGCGAAACGCCTCGCGGCAATCATCGCCTCACAGCAGCATCCACAGCAGTTGCAGATGAAGCCGACCCCCTCGCGAGTAT
>JAXGUU010000093.1:0-12237 GCA_040774145.1 Anaerolineae bacterium | reverse complement strand
GTGGGAGTCAGCGCCGCCGGCCTACTGGAGACTGGCATCCTAGCACCTCTTCCTTCCGGGTTGCTCAAGCTCGAGTCTACTCGGGCCTGCAACCCGGAAGGTCTCGCTTAACTGTGAACTGAGAAAGCCCGAGCAGCCTCGGGCCGGAAACTGAAAACTCGCGACTGGAGGCTATCGACTATGCCACAATCCCCTGACATCTACGACGATCTGGGCGTCACCAAAGTCATCAACGGCGCGGCGACGCTGACGCGCCTTGGCGGCTCGATCATGCAACCCGAGGTCCTCGCCGCCATGGGAGAGGCCGCGCAGCACTTCATCGACATCGACGAGCTCCAACGCAAAGTTGGGGAGCGGCTGGCAGCGTGGACGCACAACGAGGCGGCCTATGTCTCCTCGGGCGCGGCGGCAGGCCTTGCGCTGAGCACAGCAGCCTGCATCACCGGCCTGGATGAGCAGAAGCGCGAACGCCTGCCCTACACCGAGGGGATGAAGAACGAGATCATCATCCAAAAGCGTGGCTATGTGGGCTATGCCTTCGCCATCCGCCAGGCCGGCGGCGTTCTGGTCCAGATCGGGACCGAGGAGGGCACAACACCCGAGGAGATGGAGCAGGCCATCAGCGACAGAACCGCAGCCATCTTCTACTTCGACAACGCCGCTCGCATGCCGGGCCAGGTCCCACTGGACCAGGGGATCGAGATCGGCCACCGAGCCGGCGTTCCGGTCATCATCGATGCCGCGGCACAGATCCCGCCGGTCGAGAACCTGTGGCGCTATACGCAGATGGGCGCCGATCTGGCGCTCTTCAGCGGCGGCAAGGGCCTGTGCGGCCCGCAGAGCAGCGGCCTGATCCTTGGACGCAGAGACCTCATCGAGGCCTGCGCCTTCAACGCCTGCCCCCGCGCCTTCATCGGCAGGCCGATGAAGGTCGGTAAGGAGGAGCTGGTCGGACTGATGACGGCGGTGCGCCTCTACCTGGATCTGGACCACGAGGCACTGATGCAGACGTACGAGGACCAGGTGCAGACGGTCGTCGCCGCCTTCGCCGACATGCCGCACGTCACGGCGCGGCGCAGCTTCCCCAGTGAGGCCGGGCAGCCGATGCCGCGTGCTGAGATCATCCTGGACGAGGCGGGCCTGGGTGTCACGTGCGACACGGTGCTTGACCGACTCGCCGCCGGCAACCCCAGCATCATCCTAGCCGCGTCCGGCGCTCACGGCCTCTTCGTCAACCCTCAGACGCTCACGGCGGGGCAGGTGGAGATCATCATCGATCGCATCAAGGAGATCCTCCGCGCCTGAGGCGCGGCGACACAGAAAGAACCACCAAGAAGAAGCGACAAGAGCAGCTATGGAGAGCAGCGGTGTGGGGACTCATCCTGCTGCTCGTGGCCGTCGGACCCGTTTCCGCTGCCGCGGATAGCCATTTCAGAGCCCAGCTATCCGGCGCGCAGGAGGTACCGCCGGTAGAGACCCTATCCAGGGGGCAGGCGATCTTCCGCCTGAGCAGGGATGGCAACGAACTCCACTTCAGACTGATCGTGGCCAACCTCCAGGACGTCAGGATGGCGCACATTCACCTGGCGCCGGTCGGGGTCAACGGCCCGGTCGTGGCCTGGCTCTACCCCGGCGGTCCGCCGCCGGTTGAGATCCCGGGGCGCTTCAGCGGAGTGTTGGCCGAGGGCACGATTACGGCAGCAGACCTCGTCGGACCTCTGGAAGGTATGACGCTGGGGGATTTGGCTGACGCGATGAGGGCCGGCGACACCTACGTCAACGTCCACACGGCGACCTATCCTGGGGGCGAGATCCGCGGGCAGATCACCGTCCAGGGACCATAAGCAGGCTCGGTCGTCACACCACGAGTCCGTAGGTCAGCGACACGAACCGGCCCCAGCGATCAGCTGCGGGCCGGTTCTCTGTGATGCAGGCAGTCTCCGCCTTAAGTGGAGGGCGCCATCCGGACCGGCTCCCACTGGCGGCTCTTGGCCGATCTGTACATCGCCAGCACCGTACGAAGCTCACCCAGCGAGTCCTCGGCGGTTGCGGCCAGACTCGTTCCCTCACGTACCGCTTGCGCAAAGTCTGCGAGCTCGAGACCGAAAGCGTCGCGCCTTCGCTTGCCTCCTGGTAGGACATTCCGCCCCTCCGGCGCCTCGCGGTTATACAGGAGACAGCGTCCATCTCGTCCATGCTCGATGACAATGGTGCCATCGGCACCTAGGATGCTGAACTCCTCGCCCACGCCATCAACAGCATAGCTGATGATCGCGCTGTAGGCGGCGACGACGCCCGATGCAAAGCGAAAGAGCGCCTGTGCTTGCGACTCTCCCTCCATCAGCTCGATGGGATAGCCCAGCGTGGCGATGACCTCCTCAACCTCACCCAGCCACATGCGCAGCGGGCGGATCCTGTGCAACCCGCCATCGAAACAGATCCCCCCACCGGTCATCGTCGCATCATAGCGCCACGGCCTGCCGCAGGCCGGCTCATCAACCCTCTCCGAGAAGATCGCGCGGGCCGTGACAACCTCGCCGATGGCTCCATCCCGGATCAGGCTCTGGGCCTTCACCACGTCGGGCCAGTACTGCGCTTGCTCGGCAACCATAAAGACCGTGCCGGCCTCGCGCGCGGCATCGAGAATGCGCTCACAGCTCTCGAGCGTCGTCGACATCGGCTTCTCCAGAACCACGTGCTTGCCCGCCGCGAAGGCCAGAAGGGCAGCTTCCTCGTGCAGATGCGGCGGCAGCATGATATCGACGGCCTCGAAGTCACTCCCGGCAAGCGCCGGCCTCCAGCGAGGTGAAGGGCCGACCGCCGGTCTTGACAGCCATCGCGGCTGCACGGGAGGGATCGATGTCGACCGCCGCCGTGACCTTGAGCTGGGGCGCGTGCGTTTGGATGCCGCGCCAGTGGGCATGGGCAATGTCACCGCACCCGACGAAGGTCATGCTGGTGTGTGGTTGGTCGATCACAACAGTCTACCCCTTTATGCGCCTAGGATCTCTTCAGCGCCTTACGCACCTGATCGGCCGCGAGCTTCCCGCTCAGAATGGCGGTGGGGAGCCCGGAGGGGCTGAAGGTCCACTGGCCTGCCTGGAAGACATCCGGGATCGGCGTGCGGACCGAGGCGGCCACTTTCGGCAGCCGGGTTTCTGCCGGGAGAGGATCATTCGTGAAGGCCCAACCGGTGATGGCACCCTCTGAGTTACCGGCAACCCGCGCCAGCGTCAGTGGGGTGCTGGAGAAGACATCGAGCACCGCGTCCTTGATCCCAGGGAAGATAGAGCCGGCGAGCGTCTCAACCATCATCTCTTCGCTGAGGCGTTTGAACGCCTCATACCACCCCTGTTGCTCAATCTGACGCGTGAGCGCATAGTCGAACAGCATGCTGATGATCAGGCCGGTCTTGCCGGGCGGCGCCATCGTCGCATCCCTCAGCACCGGACAAGCGATCTCATAGGTGGTCAAGCCAAAGAAGGCCTTCAACCAGGCCTCGACAGCCTCACGTGGCTCTCCAAGCGGGAGTGGGCCCGCCATCGACTGCCCCTCGCGCCGTGGCGTGTAGAAAAAGTGCTCGCTCGCCCGATCCGCGAAGTAGTCTGGGGACATGTTCACGGCCAGGTAGACCGTCAGGACCGAATCGCCGCCGTGGCTGACCTGAAGCGTCGCCTGACGCCGCCGGATGGTTCGCAATGCCCGCTCGTCGTCCATCGTGTCGAGAACCAGTGCGCCGTAGAGCGCCTTCTGATCCGCCGCCCAGATGAGGTTGCGATAGGTGTGCGTTCTTCCCGCGGCATCGCGGACGCACCGGCTACTCGGATCGACCGAGACCACCTCCGTATCCGTAGTGATCGTACCGTGATGAGAACGGACGAACGCTTCCAACTCCCGCGCAAGGGTGCCGTTGCCGCCCAATGGGTAGTGGTAGTCAAGATAAAGCGTGAAGTAGCTGAGCGCGAAGAAGGCGGGTGTATCCCGGAAGAAGTGTTGTGTGATGATATCGAGCAGACTCTGGTTCTGCGTGAAGCGCCGTAGATAGTCGACGACGGGTACCTTGAGTGCGTTGACCTTGCCACTCGTCAGCGCATACTTGAATATCCACGGAAGGACCACCTTAGCGAAGTACTCGCGGTCCGCTTTGGGATCAAGGAAGATCGGGTTATCAATGCCGTATTGGATATCCATGTAGTGCGTGATGCGCCGGATCTGCGCCACGATCTCGGCGATCTCGTCGCGGTTCTCAGGATAGAGATCAACGAGCAGCGCCTCATAATCGATGATGCTGTCCAGTGAATCCACGCGTATCACACGGTCCTCGATCCCGATGGTGATCTTGTTATGCACAAAGGGCACGTCCAGGCCAAGGTCTTTGAGCATAGGAAACAGAATGCCCGAATTGTCCAGCGCCCGAATCCCACCGTCGTAGATGAAACCATCGCGCTCGAACGTGTTCACCAGGCCACCGCAGGCGGGCTGCTTCTCGCAGAGCAGCGTCGCATGGCCGGCCCTCGTGAGATAGGCCGCTGCCGTCAACCCGGCGATGCCACCACCCACCACGATCACATCATAATCCATCGTCGCCTCACGTCGTTCAACAGTCTACTCTTCGCCGGCGAGGCCGGTGAGCGCCTCGCTGATGCTCCAAATTCGCTTCCCCACGTCGCGGTTCATCACATAGGAGGCCGGCGGCTCGTCCGTGGTTAGGTTGAAGTACCTTCCACTCGCCTGGGCCATCTCCGGCGCTGCTGCGAGGTAATAGAGCGCTTCCCCCGCGATGGCGGGATCTTTGAGGAACCGGTTCACGAAATGGCGCCGATACCACCGGTAAATGGGACCGTTGTCCATCCCGATAGCCGTCTTGACGGCGCCGGGGTGCATCGCATTGATGGTCACACCGCTGCCGTCGAGCTGCTCCGCCAGCTCCCAGGTCGTGAGCAATTGCGCCACCTTAGCTGCACCGTAGCTCCACAGGCCATGGTAGGGTCGCCGCTCCCAGTTGAGGTCGTTGACGTCCAATCCGCCAAAGCGGTGTCCGTCTGAATTCACCTGGATGATGCGCGCCGGCGCACTGGCCTTGAGCCTGTCTAGAAGCAGCCGTGTGAGAAGAAAGGAAGCCAGGTGATTGACGCAGAAGACCATCTCCAGGCCCTCTTCGGTCAACGTGCGACGCGTGCGGTGGAGTCCCGCATTGTTGATCAGGATATCGATGCGCTGATAGCGTTCCAGGATCGCGTCGGCAGCCTCCCTGACTTGGGCCAGCTTGGCGAAATCCGCCAACACGACGTCGGCTGTGGTGCCGTAGTCGTTGGACAGTTCTCGGCTCACCTGCGCCGCCTTCTCGCCATTGCGACAGACGAGGACGAGATTCGCCCCACCCTGGGCCAGGCGTTTCGCCGCTTCGTAGCCGACACCCGAGGTTGCACCGGTGACGATGCACAGCTTCCCATCCATCCGGGCATCGGTCGTCTTCACCGGCATGCGGGCATTGGTGATAAAGATCAGTTCGTCAGGCAGCTTCATAGGGTCCGCTTTCACCCGAAGTAGCGATGCATAAAACGCCGATACAGACCGCGAAACCAGGGGATGCCGTCGAAGATGTCGCCCCACAGATCGTAGTAATCGCGCTGGTGGATGATTCGTCCGTCCTCCCCGAGCGTGAGCTTGGAACAGCCAAAGATGGGAGAGCTAGGCCACCGCCGGAACATCATCGTCATCTTCCACTCCATAAAGATCCCGGAGTCCGCCACAACGATAGACCCAATATCCATATGAAGCTGCTTACACCGCCGCGTGAGCCGGTTGCACAGCGCCGTGAAGGCTTCGATGCCCTCAAGGCGCTGGATGCTGTCGTGGAAGACAATATCCTCGTGGTAGTAGGGCAGGATGTGTGACCAATCAGGCTTCCCCTCCCGATTATAGGTCCTTGACCAGAGCTCGCGCACGCGCTCGGCGGTCAGAGCCTCTTTGCTTGCCTCGAAGTTCATCTGATCGACCTCCTGGTGGCGGCCCGTAGGATGACGTCGCATAGTTCTACCGAGTTTTCGCCGGCTGTTAACGCAGTCGTGTCAGTCCTCACCAAAGCCGGCGGGCAACCGGCACAACACAAACGGATCACAGGCATGACGCGAGCGGTCCGTTTGTCTGAGAGTTTCCTCGATGCACTGCGCAGGCTGCTACACCTCGCAGGGAGGTTCGTCGCGCACGGACCGGATCAACTCCGCAGCGGCTGCCGTCTCCTCGTCTGAACCGCTGATGCCCACCCAGGCCGATCCCTCGGCGCCATAGATGCCGCCGGCAGCGATCAGGTGGACCTCCGCCCCGGTCAGCAGTTCGATGGCGTCCATCTCGGTGAAGATAGTCCCGGGGAAGGGATAGAGCCGGGTCCCGGTGCCTCCCGGTGCATTGACAAAGGCCGCCAGATCGATCACGTCCTCGAAGACGCGCTTCTCGACGCCAACGGGTACCATGACTTCCACGCGGCGACCGTAGACCGCGCTCAGAATCGTATGGATCGTGCCGCCTTCCGGGTGCCCGATCTGTACCGCTGCCTGCCCAAAGGGATCGAAGGCATTGGCCCCCTTGAGCACGAGGTCGCCGGCCCTCAGATCATCGACGACGTCGTAGACCGCCTTCCCTCGCTGCCACTGGCCCTTGACGATAACCACATCGCCCGCCAACTCAGCATCGGCGGGCTTGCGACCCGGCGCAACGGTGAACCCGCGCCGGAACCCTACCCGAGTGAAGCCCTCGGCCTGTCCCAGTGCCATAAGGATCTCCTCGGCGACGTAGCCGTTGGTCGTCCCGGCAATGACGACGAGGGTTCCTTTATCCAGCACAGCCTGAACCCGTGGATGTTGCGCCATCCCTTTGCCGATGAGCCGCTTGCCCATCGCCGTGGTAATGCAGAACTGCTTCATCATTGACTCCTTTCTAGTTCTTGGCGAAGCCGGCCCAGATCTCGGACAGCCGCACCAATGCTTCGGCGGGCAACGGGCCGCGATTAGCGAAGGCTACAGCCTCCTCCAGTTGCACCCTATTGGAGATCCCAACCATCGCCGTGGAGACCTCAGGCTTGCTGATCGCAAAGCGTATCGCCGCCTCAACCAGGCTACTCACGTAGCCGGTTTCAACCAGGACATTGAAGCGCTGCGCCAACGTCACATCCTCGGCGTAGGTGGCTGCGGTGCCGATGGGCGTCACCCTTGGCGCAGCGTTGGCAGCGCGGTCGCGCAAACCGCTGAGCGCACCGGCAGCGAGTACCCGGATGGCAATCACGCCCATCTGATGCGCAGCGGCTTTGTCGATGAGTTGCTCGTAGTCCTGGAATGGAAACCCCTCGGGCACAGACAGGCCCGCGGTGGGATTGATCAGGTTGAAGCACGACTGCATGGTGTCCGCCTGCCCCAGGCCGATCGCCTGGAGGAGAACCTCGGTCTCGCCCAGCCCATTGATCCCATAGGCGCCCACCTTGCCCTGCTGCTTGAGCTTCTCGAATGCTGCTAGCACCGCTTCAACGTCGGCCAGGCTCACCCCTCCGCGATCGGGCTGCTGCGCGTGCCGGACGACGTTGTGCAACTGAATCAGGTCGACGCGCTCACGTCGCAAGCGCCGCAGGCTGCCCTCCACTGAATCAGTGATGGACCGCTCGATATCGACCATCTCCTCAGGCTGCAGATCGACCTTGGTGCCCACCACGACATCGGCGCTCAGCTCCTCAAGCACGAGCCCTAAGCTGGTCTCGGAGGCCCCGTTGCCATAGGCGCGGGCGGTGTCGAAGTAGGTAACGCCCGACTCGATTGCCCGGGCGATCGCAGTGACCTTGTCCTTGTGGTCGCCTCTGATGAGTAGACCGCCGACCGCCCCACAGCCAAACCCCAACACACTTACGCTCAGACCGGTCCTACCCAGTTGGCGGTACTCCATCCGCTTCCTCCTCTCCCCAGGGCCTCGTACGCGCCCGTACCAGCCCTTCTCCATGATAACGCGCCGGCGGCTCCCCGCAAGCAGCCCCGACGCGTCGCATGGAAGACGTAGCCAAGGTTGTGCAGGCGCTGCTCCGCCGGCAGGCGCTCGACTATGTCAGCCATCTAGCCGCCAACGCATCAGGGATCAGCTTCGTCAACGGGGGTACTCGACACCGAATCTTTCGTGCAGCAACTTCAGGTCGCGCATCTGATGCCCCGGTAGGGCATACCCTGTGTGACACACCATCTGCATCTCGGGCGTCATACAGCGTACGGACACCCCGCTGACCACGCCCTCGCCCGCAAGATCCTGCATCCTGAAGACCTGACCCTCGGCCTCCCACGCCGGAATACCGTGGCCCTGCTCATCCGGACGCATCGCATGCACATCGAACTCACGCCCCTCGGCATCGTGCAGGACAAAGCCGGTGGGGGTCTTGATTCCGCGCGAATCCGCGACCCATCGGTTCTCTTCCCAGAGTTGCTTTAGTTTGTACCCGTCGTACGCCAGGAGCTGCCGCGTTCGCGCCACATCATCCAGCAGCATGATCACATCGAGATCGTGGTGCGGGCGGGTTTGCTCTCCGAGCAGCGCATCGATCCCCCACCCACCGACCAACCAGACCCGAATGCCATGACCCAACAGGCGTCGATAAACGCGGATCACATCTTCGGCGTCCACCATCCCGCAAGCGTAGGGAGTCCCTCCAGATAACCGCGCATCGGCGGCGCCGGCGTTCCGCCCCGAACGGGACAAGCGAACACCACCGCGCCATAGGCGTCAAGACTCGGCGTTGACCTCAGCTCGGCGGTAGTGTCGCTCATCTTGAGGGGTGTCACCGTCCCCAGCTGCACGAGGGTGACGGGCCGCCCGTGTACAGAGAGCTGCTGCGCGAGCTTCTCAGCCACGGCCAGGGTATGGTCCGTGAATGAATAGACGATGATGCCGACGTTCGCGTTACCTTTCATCAGATCTCCGGCTCCCAGGCGCGCAGTCTCCGCCGGTAGCGATCTACGCTCCGCTTGATGTCGGCGCGGTAGGCCTCCAGATACGCCGCCGGCAGCCCTTCCACATCTTCCTCCGCCAGATGCCTTAGTTCCACGAGGTGCTCCAACAGACGTTCGAGGTCTTGCTCCAGGAAGATGCGCACACCTGAACCCTTCACGGTGACGGCATATCGTCTGTCGCCGAGGCTTTCGATCTCGGGCTTCCCGAACCAGAGCTGATAGGGGTTGCCGTACCCGGAGAAGGTCGTCGGGTGCTGAGCGAAGAAGGGCCCGAGCGCGCGCTTCACGCCCTGTTTCCCTCCGGGGCCGCGCAGCACCAGCTTCACAGCGTAGGCGTAGCCCTCGGGGTGTCCCCACTCGTCGCGCACGTCGACGCTCTCGACCGTGAAGTCGCCGATCGCATCCCCAGGGAAGGGGAAGCCCATCATCGCGCGGAACTTGTTCGCAAACGGCATTTCACCCCCCTTACATGCGTAACCAGAACTTCATACTATCGACGACGGCGCGATGTCGCTGGAGCAGCGCGGCGACCACCGCCAGCGGGGTGCAGGTGACGGCAACGAGGAGGGACCACTGGAGCCGAACGCTCCCCATAAGGTAACGATCGACCGACGCCTCGATCACGACGCACAGCACACTCACTGCGATCAGCGCCGCCGCCATCAGTTGGAGCTTGCGCAGCACACGCCCCCGTGCCAGCATCACGATGACCAGCACCAGTGCCGTCAGGCAGAGCGTGATCGGCACGGCGAGCGGCACAACCCAGTCCGATGCCGGCGGCAACACGCTAACGACGTAGAGCAATCCCAAGAGAGCCAGGGCGTCGGTAGCAATCCACAGCGGCACGATGTTGCGGCGGTAGAGAAAGGGACTTACACACCACACCCACACGGTCGCCAGGCTCGCGACCACATAGGGTGACCACGTCAGCCCTTCGCCGAAGACGACGTTGAACACTACGCTGATCAGGGCAGGGATGGCCATCAGCACTGAGACCACTTGGATCCAGATTCGCTTGTCGAAAGCACTCTCCACCACATCCCACCGCTGCGGTCCAGGGTCAGCCACCTGCGGGTCGAATCCCGGTGGCAGCACGACCTCGGTGCGGCAGAGCGGACACTCCTTTGCGCCCGCCTGCAGTTCTACGCCACAGATGACACAGTAGGGCATGTCGCCTCCGTGTTGCTATCGACCTTCACATGTACACCGTGCCTCACCAGCGTGGTGAAAAAGGCGCGCTCGACGACCGGCTCCTGAATAACACGGCTGAAGTTGATCCTGAGCTTGTCCCCATAGCCCACCACGGCGCAGTCAACGTGAGCCACCCGCGAGGGCCCCAACAGGAAGTCGAAGGCCTCGATGTGCGGCGTCATCGCGTCGGGCAGGCGCACCATGCCGAGGTTCGACAGCGTGCTGGTGTGAATCGCGGGCCCGGATAGGGCATAGCCGACGTTGATCGCCCGGTTCTTGACGAACAGCGGTAACGCCCGGATCAGGGGGTTCCGTTCCGTGCGGATGTTCATCGCCACGCGCGACCTGAGATGCTTGGCGGTCACCTCATAGCGCATGTAATGGTGGACCGATGACAGGATCTCCTCGAACGTGTGCTCCCCTTGGGAGGGGTCGATCGTGGGGCCGACATAGGACGCGAAGTTACGCAGCGTCTCCGAAGGGTGAAAACGGCGCAGATCCACAGGCACCTGCAGCCTAACGGGCCGCAGCCGAAACAGGGCATCGCTAATCTGGATCTCAGTCAGGACGTGGAGCAGGGTCCCGACCAGGTACTCGGTGATGGAAACGCCGAAGCGCTTGCTCTCGGCCTTGATCACCTCGACCAACAGGGTGCCGGTGGTGATGATGATCTCATCAAAGGGCAGCGGCGTGCCCGGGACATGGTAAGCGCGGCTCGTCCGCCGTCGCTGGGGCGGGCTCTGCCCGGCGAAAGCTGTGAAGTCATCCACCACCTCGCCCGGCTTGGGCGCCTCGGCACAGTCAAGCACGCCGTGTGTCGCCGGCACCTCAATTCCGCGCAGCCGCAGATACTGCGCCACCAACGTCTTCAGGAAGACCAGTGCCCCGGAGCCATCAGAGACGGAATGAAAGACCTCTAGCGCAACGCGCCGGTCGTGATAGCGCACGCGGATCTGGAACCCGTTGTCCTTCTCCGGGGTCAGACCCATACAGGGATTGATCACGTCCGGCTGGACCCGGATCTGCTCGTCGGAGTGGCTGAAGTAGTGCCAGAAGAGCCCCGATCGCATCCTCACCGCAAAGCTCGGGATCCGCGCCAGCGTCGCGTCGGCTGCCTCCTGAAGCAAGGTCGGATCCACCGGCTCCGTCAGCGTCGCCGACACACGGAACAACCCCGGGCGCTTCCGACTCTTGATCGCCGGATAGATGTTCGCGGCGTTATCCAACCGATACCGCGTCCGACCGCTCTGCAGCTGGCTACTCAACTCTGGCCTCCAACGCGCCTCCTCACGCACCCCGATGTCAACAACACAAACCGCCGGAGTGTTAGTATACCACTCCGGCGGCGAATGCCACGCGCTTTGTGGTGACTGTTCGAGGTTCGGGACGGAACCTAAAAACCGGCGTGGGACCAGGCGGAGTCACCTGCGACTTGGGCTAGGCAACCAGTCCGGCAAGGTCGTAGTACCCCCGATATGCCCCGATCTCGGCAGTCAGCGTGACCACATTGCGGATGGACTCCGTGCGTTTGTAGCCGCGCATGGTGCGGTAGCGCTCCTTGATCCACCAGCCGATGAGCCGTTCACAGGCATTGTTGGTGCCGTCCGGATCATCCCGGCGCTGGTCGAGCGCGAGGTGGCGCCAGTGTAGCCAGAGCCGCGTGACCGCCATCCGCATGCGGTACCAGACACTGTGCCGTTGCCCCTTCTTAGGTACGGGCACATCTTTGTAGCGATCATACAGCTGCTCCAGTTGCGCCTCGCCGTCTGGTGGGCGCTCCCGGACCAAGCGCTGCATCTGCGCCAGATCCGCCTGCACTTGCTCCGGCGTCAACTCGACCCCCGCAGGGAGCGGTTCGGCGTGTGCCAGGTGCTTGTTCAAGCTGTCGGCGATGTCATCCACGTTGCGTTTCACATGACTGCGGCAGATCTGACGATCCAGTCCCATCTCATCGGCGACTTCGGTATAGGCACCGTGCTCGTCGGTCACCAAGACATCCGGTTCGACGACGTCCACCACCTCTTGGATGACCTGGCGCACTTCTTCATGGTTCTCACTGGTGACGATG
>JAXGUU010000092.1:0-12303 GCA_040774145.1 Anaerolineae bacterium | reverse complement strand
GCTGGGGTCGTTGGACCGCACGCTCCGGGAGCGGCTCTTGGAGGAACTGGCGCTGATTCTGCGGCGCGTGGGTGTCACCGCGATCTCGGTGACGCATGATCAGGCAGAGGCCTTCGCACTCGCTGATCGTGTTGCGTTACTGCACGACAGCAAGATCATCCAGATCGATGCGCCCGAGACCATCCTGCGACATCCGGCAACGCCGTGGGTCGCGCGTTTCCTCGGGTTCGACAACCTGTTTCCGGCGCATCTTGCGCCACAGGGGCGCGTGAGGACGCCACTCGGGACCCTGGTGATGGAGGAGGCGCATCGGCGGAGTGGCCCCGATGCCGAAGGCAGCCTGCTGATCCTGCCTTGGGGCATTCGCTTCGAGGACGAGGCCTGTTCCTCAGAGAAGCGCCGCCTCGCAGAGGCTGAGCCGCCGGTCAACCGGTTCACCGCGAGGGTTACCCGGCGTCTCTTTCAGGGACGGACCACCAAGGTGCAACTGGAGGTGGGGGACGCTGCGTTGAGTGTGACCCTCGATATGAGCGATGCGCTCCCCGTTGAAGGCGACGTCGTTCACGGCTGGATCGATCCGGCTGCGCTGCGTTGGTATATGGCCTCGCAGGCTAGTCGTTGATCGAAGAGGTGTCGGGCTCGATGCAGATCCAGTCGTAGGCTGCCGTCAAGCTGCGTGTGTCGGAACTCGCGCCGCCGAGCATCTCGAAGGGAGAGGCGGCTGATGCGTGCGCCAGCGCCAGGACGGTGATGGGCGTGTCGATGAAGGCCTCCGCGGGTAGCGTCCACGTGAGTTCATGCCACGTCTGGGGGAGCGGGCTCGCCGGCGTGGCAACACCATTGACCACGATGGAGAGTGTTTGTGCCGACGGATAGGCAAGCGCTCTCAGTCGCACGCGCTGTGCCTCGGCAGGGCTGTCAGATGGCGCCGGCAGATGGACGCGCAGCGTGGTGGTCAGCGTGCCGCCGGCCCAACGCGCCTGCGCGCCGGCGATCTCCTCGGGCCGGTACCACCCATCTCCCAGGTAACGTCCTGACGTGTCCTCGGCCCCGATATCCAAGCATCCGTCGGGCGGCAGCGCCAGCAGCTCCGGCGGCACGAGCGCTTGAGGCGTGAGGACTTGCACGCGAACTTGATCATGTTGGGTGTGGACGTGCCGGTCACGTAGGAAGGTGTGATCCTCCAGCGGGATCCAGTCGGCGCCCTCGCCCTGACTCAGCGTAGCCATCATCTCCGCGATCACGTCGGAAGGGAATTGGTCCCGATCCAGGATCACGATGTAGCGAAGGCCTGATGCGCGGGCGTCAACCAGGGTTTGGGCGTCGAACCGGTAGAGATAGAGCAGGGGATAGGCCGGGAGCTCAACCTGGGCCGCGCGGAATGACCCCGCCGCGGCGAGCAGCGTCTCCTCCGGTGGGTAGTGCTGTTTGATGTGGGCCGCGGCCTGTGCCGGGGGCGCGGCGATCCGTGACAGCTCGACAACCAGCGGTAGCGACCGCAGCATCAGGAGCAGTGGAAGCAGGGCAGTCATAGCGATGCGTGGGCCTCGACGCCGGTACAGGCGCACCAAGCCCGAGGCGACCAGCAGGGCCAGCCAGGGCAACACCGGGAGGAAGAGGCGCGGGCGGTCGAGCGTCTCAAAGAGGAAGGTCTGGGCCAGAACGGCTGTTGCCCACAGGCCAAGCCTGCGCGGACCGGACCGCCGCCAATCGACCGCGATCAGTGCGGGTAGGACCACAAGCGCGAGTACGATCATCGAGCGGCGCGCGAGCAGGGGGGCCGTGTAGAGGTCGGTACCCGCGAGTCCGGTCAGGAGCGTGTCCAGCGACGCCAGCGCCCGCGTCCTCAGGGCGACGGATAGGGGCATCTGCAGGCCAAAGAGCGCATCGGCGCGCCCGACGTGTGAGGCGTGTGCTGCAACGGCATCCAGATAGGGTTGGATGCCCCCACTGGTTGCAGCCGTGGGGATGAACCAGGCCAGGAGACCCGCGGCGCCGGCAGCGCTCGCCGCGAGCCACGATGCAACGGTCCGCTGCCCGGCGGCGCGGGGACGCGGATGCGCGATCCGCCTTAGGTCCAAGAGCAGCGACTCACCGGCGAGCAGCACGATCGGCAGCGCATTCTGCGGGCGCACGCCCAGCGCGAGACCGGTGACGAGGCCGCTGATCGCCCCCAGGACGGGCGCGAGGCTCTCCTCGTGCTGCTTCCGCCACAGGAGCCACAGCCATATGGCGAGCAGCGTCCACATGAGTCCCGGCACGTCGCTCAGCGCCTTCTCGGCGGTCAGCCACCCCATAGGAGCGAGGGCGAAGCAGAGCGCCCCCAAGAGCGCGGTCGAGGGATGGTCGGTGTCCATGAGCCTTCCGAGTCCATAGACCAGGAGCACCGCCGCGGCTCCGCTGAGGGCGCTGAGTGTCGTCAGGGCCTGAACCGGCGTGGAAACGACGGCATAAAGGGCGCGGCCGAGGGCCACATAGACCGGGAAGCCCGGTGGCTGAGGCTGCTGCAGGGCGATGCTGAAGTCGGTCAGCGCCAGTGCAAAGCTGTAACTATCGAAGTCGTCCAGCGAGATGCTGCGAAACACCAGGTAGAGGGGCAGGATGCTGAGCAGTAGGAGAAGCGGCACGGCCCACGACTTGCGGCGTTCTCCATCGAGCAGGCGGCGGGGAGTTGCTCCAACTAGTTGTGGTCTGATCATCAGCCTGAAGTATAATGGTGATTGTGTGCGTTGACAACGTATCCCTGTATGCTATAATCCGCGCGTGTTCGATCGTGATTCCTCGCTCATCACATCTCCGCTGGCGCAAGATTAACCCCTTGTCCTGGCGGACTGTTGTAGATGTGGCGATGTGGGGCGGGAATCGAGACTGTGCTGAGCACAGACAGATCAAGGAGGCACAAGCTTATGTTTGGTAGACGACTGAAAGTGTTGGCCACGCTGTTGGTCCTGGCGGTGACCCTTCTTGCCTTATTCCCCACCCCCATTGCACAGGCCGATGAGGCGCGAGCACCACACCGCCAGGAAGTGGGCACCAACCTGTTGGTGAACCCGGGTTTCGAGGGCATCGGTAAGCCGGTGGACAATGCCTCGCCTAACCCTGACAACTGGACCCGTTCTACGTTTAGTGGCGCGGTCTACGGAGAGATCTTCACCCCAGAAGGCTGGGTGACCTGGTGGCAGGAGGGCGACTTCAAGCGCCCCGAGTGTAAGGTAATTCCGAACGAGCATCCCTTCAACAGCAATCCCAGCCGCATCTACGCCGGCTACTATAGCGGGATGTGCTTCACTTTCTTCGGGAGGCAGAACGCCGGATACCTTCAGGTGGTCCGCAATATCCCCGCCGGCTCGACGGTGGAGGGTACCTTCTATGCTCACGCCTGGTCATGCGGTGAGAGCACCAGCCCGGCCCTGTCGTGTGGTGATCCGTACGCCTTCTATTTCCGGGTAGGCATTGATCCCAACGGCGGCACCGACCCCTTCTCCCAGAGCATTCAGTGGAGCGAGCCGTACTACCACTATGATACTTTTGGGTTGGTAGGCCCGGTCCAGGCCACGGTCGGCGAGTCCGGCGCTGCGACACTCTTCATCCAATCGTTCGGCAAGTGGCCTAACAAGCACAACGATGCCTACTACGACAACGCGGCTCTACGGCTGGTGAGCGTCGGCGAGGTCGCGCAACCGGAACCAACGGTAGAACCGCCTCCGCCCACGCCCGAGGCGGAAGCTGAGGCGCAGGAGAATCCGCCTCAGGCCCAACCCACCGCGACTCCGCGCCCGGATGGCGCCGTGGTGCACACGGTGGTCGCGGGTGACACCCTCTTCGGGCTCGCGCTGGCCTACGACGTGGATGTCCAGGACATCTACGACCTCAACGGGCTGACCTCGGCGAGTCTTTTGAGCATCGGGCAGGAGATTGTGATCTCGACGACAGGCGCCGTGGCGCCACAGCCGACGGCTATGCCTGAGGGATCTGAAGAGGCCCCCGAGGAGACGCCTGAGGTGGTGGCCCCGGAACCTGTAGAAGAGCCTGCTGTCGTGCAGCCCCCGTCACAGGGTGGCATGCCCGCCTCGCCGGCGCCGGGTACAGGGGCTGTGTGTGTGTCGGCATTCTTCGATGCCAATGGTGATATGTTCCGCCAGGCTGAGGCCGGCGAGATGCTGCTGCCCAATTCGCAGATCAGCCTGCTGGCCCGCAGTGGGCCCGTCGACAGTCGAACCACCGACGGAATCAGTGAGCCGTGGTGCTTCACCGATCTGGAGCCCGACACCTATATCCTGCGCCATACGGCGCCTCCCGGCTACGTGATGTCGGACAGCGGGCAGTGGAATTTCACGCTGGATGCCGGCGAGGTCGAGAGCTTCGAGCTTGCTTATACGCGCGACAGCGAGATGGCGCCGGAGGGTGACGTAACGCTACCTGGGCCGGGAGCAGAGGCTGAGGCAGAGGTGGTGCCCGAGGACGAACTCACGAATGGTGGGGGCTCGCCGGTGACCAACATCCTCAATGTCGTTCTGCGGGTCACGGGTTTCATCGTGTTAGCCCTGGCGATCGCTGTCTTGGTCTTGTTCGTACTCTCGAGGCGCGCCGCCTAGACGTCTGTGTGGCGTGATCGACGTACGGCTAACGTCGGTTTGATGAAAACAAAGCAGGCCATCGGAGACTTCCGATGGCCTGCCGGCATGTAAGGCGATTCTCAGTTACCACTCGTCCTGATCGTCGTCGTCCTCGTCGTCATCCTCATCCTCGTCCTCGTCGTCTTCATCCCAGTCCAGGTCATCGAGATCCTCGGCATCATCCAGATCCTCATCCAGGTCGTCAAGAACGCCGTTCTCTTCGAAGTCATAGACGGCTTCAAGCTCAAGGGGCTTAAGGCTCAGGACCTCCAGCTCTGCGTTGCATGATTCACAGGAGATGCGATCCCAGCGTGCTAGATCCTCAGGGAGGCTTAGCTTTGCACTGCACTCCGGACAACGGGCCATAGTCCTTCTCCTTCGGGGATGGTTAGATTCAGCCTCACTATATCCAAAAAGCTTGCGGATGTCAATGCTTTGACAACTACGCTGACCATGCTAAGATCGCGGGCAAAGCAGGCTGTGAACTCGTTCGCCTTTATCGCTTGGAGCGACTATTATGCAGACAAAGCAACTACAGCTTATCTTTCGTGTTGTCGGTCTTCTGGTCTTTGGTTCCGCCGGTCTCGCCCTGGGTTCGCTTCTTGGCCAGTTCCCCGCTATTCCTGAGTCAGTTCATCTGTACGCGATGATCATTGCCGGGGTGGGGGGCGCGGTCTTCGGCTGGTTCTTCACACCCGGTTTGATCATCGGCCCCTTCAACCGGCTGCGCAGGGCTGTGCAACAGGTGGCGGCTTCGGTGATTGTGATTGCGACCCTTGGTCTCTTCGTTGGACTCGCCCTGGGGGCCATTGCTGCCTATCCGGTCTCGCTGCTCCCGCAGCCTTTGGGTCAGTTCTTGCCCTTCGTCATAGCCGCCGGTTTCGGCTACGCGGGTTTGACCATCGCGATGGCGCGTCCGGATCTGCTTCAGAGTTTCCGAGATCGGCTGTCGTCCAGGGGGTGTGCCCCTACGCCTGAGGGTGAGGCGTCCGTGAATCCGGACGCGGCTGATGGTGCCGGGCAGCACGACCTGCGGCAACAAGATTCGCGCGCTGTCCTGCTGGACACCAGCGTGATCATCGACGGGCGGATCGCTGATGTCTGCCGGACCGGCTTCATCCAGGGTGACCTGATCGTGCCGCTCTTCGTCCTGAACGAGCTTCAACACGTGGCGGACTCCGCCGACACGCTGCGGCGCAACCGGGGACGCCGTGGGCTTGAGATCCTGAGGCAGTTGCAGGAGGAGTCGCCCGTGTCCGTGCACCTCGTCGATGAGGACGTGCCGTCGGTCCGTGAGGTGGACGACAAACTCATTGCCCTGGCTAAGGACAAGGGCGCCGCGATCCTCACCAATGACTACAACCTCAATCGTGTGGCCGAGCTGCAGTCGGTTCAGGTCCTCAACGTCAACGAGCTTGCGAATGCGGTCAAGACGGTGCTTCTGCCCGGGGAGACCTTCACGATTCACGTGCTCCAGGAGGGCAAGGAGTACAACCAAGGCGTCGGATATCTGGACGACGGCACGATGGTCGTGGTTGAGGAGGGAAGCTCCTTCATCGGATCGACGATCGATGTGATCGTGAGCAAGGTACTCCAGACCGCAGCCGGTCGTATGATCTTCGCGCGTCCTGCCGTGGTCGAAGGCTAGACGGTGCTCGAGAGTCTCCTATGCCTTTGAGGGTCTTCAACTATCTGACGCGCGATTTTGATCGCTTTCGTCCCCAATCCCCACAACGCGTCGCGCAGGAGCAGGTGCGTGTGCACGTCTGTGGCCCTAGCTTGCGCGATCACGCTCATCTTGGCCATGCTCGGACCTATGTCGTGATGGATGTCGTGCTCCGGCACCTGCGTGAGTGCGGCTATCATGTGCATCATGTTCGCAGCCATGGTGATCTGGGACATCGAGGCGAAGCCGGCATGCACCGGCGTGTCGGTGCGGAGACCTTGCATGACGGCCGTGGCCCGTTCGAGGCGGTCGAGGGTCTCATCCGTAGTTTTGAAGATGATATGGATCGTCTCGGTGTCGTGCGCCCCAATATCACCCCACGCGCCACCTGTCACATCCCCGACATCATAGCCTGGATTGAGACGCTTCTCGACCTGGACTATGCGTACGAGGCTGACGGGCCGGTCTACTGCTCGGTGGGCCGGCTGCCTAGTTATGGGGAGCTTAGCCGAGCCGTTCTGGGAGTTGGGGGTGAAGAGGCTGCCTCCGGTGCGGCTTCAGGCGCTCGGCCCGACGACTTCCCCCTGTGGAAGCCCGCCGATCCTTCGGACCCAATGACCTGGCCCAGTCCGTGGGGCCGAGGGGTTCCAAGCTGGCCTCTCAGCTGCTCGGTGATGACGGCCAAACACTTAGGCCCGAGTTTCGAGATCCACGGTGGGGAGGTTGATGATAGTGTCACGCATCTTGATCAGCAGCTGGCGCTTTCCGAGGCTTACCATCGGGTCGCGCCGGTCCAGGTCTGGTTGCTGGTAGGGACGCTGCGTGTCAACGGCAGGAAGATGACCCATCGTCTGGGGAATTTCCTGACGATCAAGGATGCTCTGCGGCTCTATTCGCCGGAGGCCATCCGCCTGTTCGTGCTCAGCGAGCATTACCGCGGTCCGATGGAGTTCAGCCGTGAGGCCCTTCAGGTGGCGCAGAGAAGTGCGAATCGCCTGCATCGTACAGGCCGCTTGCTTCAGCGTCGGATGCGAGAGGCCCTGCCACTCAATGGAGCCGGTACGGCGGCCCTGTCGAATGTCTCGTCGCTGGAGGCCTACCGGGCGCGTTTCCGAGCCGCTATGGACGATGACTTCAACACGCCGGATGCACTCGGGGTGATCTTCGATCTGATGGATGAGGTGAACCGGACGCTTGAGCAGGGCCCGGAGGGGATCAGCCTGGGGACGCTTTCGGCCATGGACAAGCTGCTGCGTGACCTCGCCGGCGGCGTGCTGGGCCTGTTGCCCTCAGAGCCGGGCGCTCTCGTGGGGGAAGATCTGGTTGTCGATCTGGTTGAGACCCTACTTACGTTGCGCGCTCAGCGTAGGGAGGCCAAGGACTGGGCCGGTGCCGATCAGATCTCAAACAGGCTCGATCAGCTGGGCATCTCCGTCCTCGATGGCCCCTTTGATACGACGTGGCGTCTGAGGGAGTAGCCACTGCTATGCGAGAGACCTTGTTCGGACGTCACGCGGTATTGGAGTCGTTACGTGCAGGACGGCGTACGCCCTACCGTTTGGCCACCCTGGAGGGCGCCGTCGATGCGCCGATTCTTGACGAGATCCGCGAGCTGGCGAAGGCGCACGGGATACGGGTTGAGAATCTGCCGCGGCAGGCGATGGCGCAGCTTGTGGGACACGATCAACATCAGGGCGTGGCCCTTGAGACCTCAGATTATCCCTACGTCGAACTTCACGAGATCCTAGACCTGGCCGAGCAGCGCGGTGAGATGGTGTTGATGTTGCTGCTCGACTTGATTCAGGACGTTCATAACCTGGGCAGCCTCATCCGTACGTCTGAGGCCGCCGGCATCCACGGTCTCGTCATCCAGGAGCGCCGTGCTGCGGGCATCACCCCTGCGACGATCAACACCTCATCGGGCGCTGCCGAGCACCTGCTGATCGCCCAGGTGGCTAACTTGCCTCAAGCGATGAACGCGCTGCGGGAGGCCGGTGTGTGGCTCGCCGGCTTGGAGGATCTACCGGGTGCCCAGGCGTACACCGAGGTTGACCTCTGTGTCCCCCTCGCTCTGGTGGTGGGCAGTGAGGCCGACGGACTGCGTCGCCTCGTGCGCGAGCGTTGTGATTGGCTGATGCGGATGCCGATGCATGGCAGGATCAACTCGCTGAATGCGTCGGTCGCGGGGTCCATCGCGCTCTACGAGGTGCTCCGCCAGCGTGCCATGCGGCACTAGAGGGTGAGGATCATCTGCTGAAGGGTGCGGTGCTTACGGAAACCCAGGTCCGTTAGCGTCGCCAACAGGGCAGGCTCGTTAGCCACGATGGTGACCACGGGCCATGTGGGCAACCGCCGCATCATCGCCGCCGACTGTGCCATCAGCTCCCGAGCGCCGTGCTCCTCCGTGTCCGGGTGCAGGAGCACGTCCCAGGTATGATAGCGGTACCCCCGATCGGTCTCGACGTGGAGCGTCAGGTCGAGGTGTCCCACGTCGTCCTCGTGGACGCGTGTCTCCTCGAATTGGCGGCTGAACCAGCGCTTGATCCAGCCTTCGATGCCTTTGGTGCGGAATTGGTCGGTGCGTAACTCCAAAATGAGGCGTTGGTCATAGCTGTGGAGTAGGGAAGCCAAATGCCGCCACTGCAGCCGATCCTGCGGTTTGGAGCGGCGCCAGCGGCGGTCGGGCCGCTGTAAGGTGGGCCACGGCGGGCCCTCCGGGCGCAGCAGATGCTCCGTGATCCCAACGGCACGGAAGCCAAGTTGCTCGTAGAGTCGGCACGCGATCTCGTTGTCGGCTCGCACCTCCAGCCCCGCCCATTCGGCGCGCTGTTCACGCGCTGCTGCGATCGCCCGTTCCATCAGTGCTCGTCCGATCCCGCGGTTGCGGTAGTCGGGATGGACCACGACGTTGCCGATGAGGCGTCCCTGCCGGTTACGGGGATAGGCATGGCGTATGGAGAGATTCCCGACAACGTCTCCATCCTCCACCCAGACGAAACCCGTTGTCTCGAAGGCAGCGCTCGCCATCGCCCGAGTCAGGGCGCTGGGCTCGTAGATCCGGCGCATCTGACGCAGCATTTTCCAGCCGTGCGGGTCCAGCTCCTCACCAAATCCCATCTCGATGAGGTCCAGGATCCTGAGCATATCCCGCGCGGCGTCGAGGGGCCGGATGTGTGTGTCTGGTCGGGCCGGCGTGTCAGGGCCTCCGTGCGCAAGGTTGGGGTTGCATGTGATTCATATGGTGCGATTGTAGCTATGAATCCGGGGCGGGTCAAGACATAGTATGACGAGGGGTTGGGTAGAATTGTGTTAAGATGCACCTAGGTTTATAATGTGGGATGAATACGACACGTATCTTGCGGGGGAGGATGTACATGAAACATAATCATCAGAATGCATACAGGCTGGTGATGTTGATGCTCTTGCTGCTGGCGGCATGTACGCCTACGCCGGTGACGGGTCCGGTCCGGACGGAGCCGGCACCCGAGCAGGTGTCGCCCGGTGATCCGGTGGGCGAAGAGCCGGTGGAGGCCGACGAGGCGGAGATGCCTGAGGCCACTCCTACCGCAACCTCTGAGCCGCTGGCTGCTCTGGTCAACGGGCAACCGATCCCGCTGGAGGTCTACGAGCGTCAGGTTGCGCGCTATGAGGCTTCGATGGTGTCCGCGGGTGAGGATCCCACGACGCCGGAGGGGCAGGCCGCGTTGGCTCTGGGCCGGCGCTGGGTTCTCGATTTGATGATCGAGCAGACCCTGATTGAACAGCAGGCGGCAGCCGAGGGGCTGACCGTGACCGATAGTGAGGTGGAAGCCACGATTGAGGCCCTGCGTGCGGATATCGGCGAGGCGGGGTTTGACGAGTGGCTCACTCAGGAGGGGATGGACCTCAACGAGATGCGCGAGCGCCTGCGTAGCGATATGATCGCGACGCAGATGGCGAACCGTATGGCGGAGCGGGTGCCGGCCCAGGCCGAGCACATTCACGCGCGCCATATCGTGGTGCCCACGGAGGAAGAGGCCCGCCGACTTCTGGACCAGCTTCAGGCCGGCGCTGACTTTGCCACGTTGGCCCGCACGGCCTCTCAGGACGTCAGCACGCGGGATCTGGGTGGCGACCTCGGCTTCTTCCCCCAGGGCGTGTTGACCTCGAGCGAAGTCGAAGCAGCGGCTTTCACGCTGCAGCCCGGACAGCTCAGTGATGTGATCCAGAGCGATCTGGGATACCATATCGTGCAGGTCGTTGAACGCGTGCCCGATCGCGAGATTGAGCCTGAGAGCCTCAGACTACTACGCGATCAAGCTGTCGGCGAGTGGTTGGCCACACTCCGGTCATCAGCCGACATCCAGACGTTTGTGACTCCCTGAACTCAGGAGGCGATGATGGGGCAACGGGATCGTATTTTCACGACATTGAGCCTGGTCTTGGTGGGTCTGACGGCGGTTATCGTGGTCTGCTATGCTCTGATTGCGATCAACCCGTATCTGCCTCTGAATCCCTTTCCCCCTGAGGAGGACGCTTTTGTGGTCGCCACGGTGACACCGAGCCCGACGTCGACGCGTGCGCCTGTGGCGACCTGGACACCGACGGCAACGCCAACGGTCACCCCGACGCCGCCGGCTAGTTTCACGCCGACGATCACGCCGACGCCTGAACCCACGGGCACGCAGGCGCCGACCGAGACCCCGACGCCGACGGAAACGCCGACGCCCCGGGTGACCCGCTCACCTTATCCTTTCACCTATGAGATCTCGTACGAGACGCCCTACTACGGCTGTGCGTGGACCGGCGTCGCGGGTACGGTGGAGGATCTCGATGGGAACCCGCTGATCGGCTACCCGGTCCACGTTTGGGGTGGCGGCATCGACGTCGTGGTCACCTCCGGCGACAAGCAGCTGTACGGTGACTCCGGGTGGGAGCAGTTCTTCAACAGCTCGCCCCAGGAGACGCGCGGCATCTTCCGTGTTCAGCTTCACTCGCGTGACGATCCCAATCACCCGCCCATCTCACAGGAGATCGTGCTGGACTTCCCGGGCTTCTGCTCGCGCGCGCTGGCCCGCATCGTCTTTGTCAGGAATCATTAAGCAGCCGGCGGATGGTGCTGTACGTTGTCGGCACGCCGATAGGCAACCTCGAGGATGTCACGCTGCGCGCATTGCGGGTGCTGCGAGAGGTCAGCCTGATCGCTGCCGAGGACACGCGTAAGGCCGGGGTCCTGCTCAAGCATTATGAGATCACGACCCCGGTGACCTCCTATTTCGAGGCCAACGAGCGCACGAAGCTGGCACGGATTCTCGAGGCCCTGGAGCAGGGCGACGTCGCCCTCATCTCTGAGGCCGGCATGCCGGGTATCTCTGACCCGGGCTATCCGTTGATTCGGGCGGCGATCGAACGCGGCGTGCCGGTAGTGCCGATTCCGGGCCCGTCAGCGCATACGGCTGCCCTGGTGATCTCAGGCTTGCCCACCGATCAGTTCCTGTTTGTGGGCTTCCTACCTCGCAAGCGCGCGGAGGCTGCACTCTCGGCCCTGGTGTCTACCAGCGCTACGCTGGTCCTCTACGAGGCGCCTCACCGACTGGTGCAGACGCTGCAGTCGCTACGTGAGATCCTGGGGAATCGGGAGATCGCCCTCTGTCGCGAGCTGACCAAGATGTATGAAGAGGTGTGGCGCGGCGACCTGGATGATGCCCTGTCTTGGGTGGCCTCGCATCCGCCGCGTGGTGAGTTCACCTTAGTGGTCGCCGGTGCGTCGGGGGATGCCGAGGTGTGGAACGAGGCCCGCGTGCGCGAAGCGCTGCTCGAGCATATGGCACGCGGTAGGTCACGTTCGCAGGCTGCGCGCGAGGTGGCGTCGCTGGCGGGGTGGCCTCGCCGTCGTGTCTATGATCTGGCGACGGATCCCTGACGCAGTTCCCGCCTGATCACAGGCCGTGCTGTTGCAGCCAATGCCGCGCCGCCGCCTCGTCGCGGCGCATCTGCTCAATCAGGGCGGAGGCCGAGGGGAACTTCAGCTCGGGCCTGAGG
>JAXGUU010000091.1:0-12372 GCA_040774145.1 Anaerolineae bacterium | reverse complement strand
GATATGGCGTTGCGGATGGACCCGGTCTACCGACCGATCGCCGAGCGATTCCACAAGAACCCCGACGAGTTCGCCGATGCCTTTGCCCGTGCATGGTTCAAGCTGACGCATCGCGATATGGGGCCGCGCTCGCGCTATCTGGGCCCTGAGGTCCCCGAAGAGGAGCTCATCTGGCAGGATCCGGTGCCCGCCGTCGACCACGAGTTGATAGACGCGCAGGACGTCGCCGATCTGAGGGCAAAGATCCTCGGCTCGGGGTTGTCGATTTCGGAGCTGGTCTCGACCGCCTGCGCCTCGGCCTCGACCTTCCGCGGTTCCGACAAGCGCGGCGGCGCCAACGGGGCGCGAGTTCGCCTCGCACCGCAGAAGGATTGGGAGGTCAACCAGCCCGCGCAGCTGGCGAAGGTGCTCGAGACGCTCGAGGGTATCCGGAAGGCTTTCAACGACGCCCAGTCCGGCGGCAAGAAGGTGTCGCTCGCGGACCTGATCGTCCTGGGCGGCTGTGCCGGTGTCGAGCAAGCGGCGCGAAACGCCGGCCATGACGTGACCGTGCCCTTCGCGCCGGGAAGGACGGATGCGACGGTGGAGCAGACCGACGCGGCGTCGTTTGACGTGCTCGAGCCGGTGGCGGACGGGTTCCGCAACTATCAAAAGGCCAAGTATGCCGTGGCGACAGAGGAGCTACTGATCGATCGCGCGCAACTGCTGACGCTGACCGCGCCGGAGATGACGGTGCTCGTGGGGGGCATGCGCGTGCTCAACGCCAACTTCGGTGGGTCCCGGCACGGCGTTTTGACTGAGCGTCCCGAGACGCTCACCAACGACTTCTTCGTGAACCTGTTGGACATGGGCACGCTGTGGACGCCGACCTCGGACGACGGAGATCTCTTCGAGGGGCGCGACCGCGCTACGGGCGAGCTGAAGTGGACCGGCACCCGTGCCGATCTCGTCTTCGGCTCGAACTCGCAGCTGCGGGCGGTGGCAGAGGTCTATGGCAGCGCGGACGGTCCGGAGAAGTTCGTGGCGGACTTCGTGGCGGCGTGGGATAAGGTGATGAGCCTGGACCGCTTCGATCTCGCCTGATCACGACTATGGATCCAGGCTCGGCGCCTAACAGATGCACCGAGTCGATCGTGGGCAGCGTGCAGGGCAAGTGCACTTTGCGCTTGCCCTGTTTGATCTCTCACCACGTCCCGATTGCCCGATTGACCTTACGCTCGTGGTCCTGCTTGGATTGGTACACGAGCATACCGAAATTGTGATCTTGAGTGATCGGAATGCGCCGCTCGCGTACTGCCCAGTCTAGGACATCGCCGTCGGGCATATGCGGATCCACATCACCGGCAAATTCAGCGTCGTGTCCGTCGGCGGACAGAGCTTGGGCCACGCCGCGTCCTACGTTGTGGTCAACGAGGAATCTCACACTTGAGGACGTCAGGTAGGTAAGGCGTAGACACGTTCAGAGGCAACGAGATCAGAGCAGCAGTTGAGTGCTTCACGACACAGCGAAGCCAAACGCGTGACGAGGGTGGGTTCATCTGGTCGTCTGTTGTGCTCCTCCCCTTCCGGCGTATCATTCGTATGAGGGTGGCATGCGGGGTCTGACGTCACAGCGACGCCGGCTACCCTCATAAGCAGAGAGCGATCATAGCATCTAGCCGACAGAAGGAGATCATCATGAATCAAAGCGATACCCAGCAAGCCATTGCCAGCGGCAGGACTGTGCTCGGCATCGAGTTCGGCTCGACGCGCATCAAGGCCGTGCTGATCGGCGCGGACCACGCCACGATTGCATCGGGCAGCTATGATTGGGAAAACCGCTACGAGGACGGTGTGTGGACCTACAGCCTAGCCGATGTCTGGACCGGCCTGCAGGCCGGCTACCGGGAGCTGGCCGACGAGGTTCTGCAGACCTACGGCGTGCCGCTCAAGACGATCGGAGCCATCGGCTTCAGCGGTATGATGCATGGTTACTTGGTCTTCGATGCCGCCGGCAACTTGCTCGTCCCGTTTCGCACGTGGCGTAATACGATCACCGGGGAGGCCTCGGAGCAGCTGATGGGGCTGTTCGACTTCAACATCCCGCAGCGTTGGTCCATCGCGCATCTCTATCAAGCGATCCTGAATGGGGAGCCGCACGTCCCGCAGATCAGTCACCTGACCACGTTGGCGGGCTACGTCCATTGGCAACTCACGGGGGAGAAAGTCCTGGGGGTCGGTGAGGCCTCGGGCGTCTTCCCGATCGACAGCGCCACCAACGACTACGATGAGGCTAGGGTCGGGCTGTTCAACCAGAAGCTTGGGGGGGCGAGCGTCGCCTGGACACTTCGCGACATCCTGCCCACCGTCCTCGTAGCCGGAGACGCCGCGGGCACGCTCTCCGCAGAAGGCGCCAAGCTACTGGATCCGACAGGCACCCTGCAACCGGGGATCCCCCTCTGTCCCCCCGAGGGTGACGCGGGCACCGGAATGGTCGCCACCAACAGCGTGGCGGAGCGGACCGCCAACGTCTCTGCAGGGACCTCGGTCTTTGCCATGGTCGTCCTGGAGAAACCCCTTTCGAAGGTCTATCCCGAGATCGACATGGTGACGACGCCCGCCGGCAAGCCGGTGGCCATGGTCCACAGCAACAACTGCACCTCCGACATCAATGCGTGGGTCGAGCTGTTCCGGCAGTTCACCGATGCATTGGGCGTCGAGATGACGCCCAATGAACTCTTCCGGATGCTCTATAAGAAGGCGCTGGAGGGTGATGCGGACGGCGGCAACCTGCTGGCTTACAACTACCTCTCGGGCGAACACATCACGCATATGGAGGAGGGTCGGCCCCTCTTTGTCCGCACGCCCGAGAGTCACTTCACGCTGGCGAACTTCATGCGCACGCACCTGTTCGCGTCGTTGGGGGCGCTGAAGATCGGCCTGGACATCCTCTTTGAGCAGGAGCAGGTGGCGCTCGACCAGGTCCTGGGGCACGGCGGCTTCTTCAAGACGCCGGAGGTGGGCCAGAGGATGATGGCAGCAGCGGTGAACGTCCCCGTCACCGTGATGGAGACCGCGGGCGAGGGCGGCGCGTGGGGCATCGCCTTGCTGGCAGCCTATATGCTGAACAGAGTGGAGGATGAGCCCTTGGAGGCCTACCTTGCCGACAAGGTCTTTGCCGGGGAGGCGGGTACGACGTTGTCGCCTGATCCCAAGGATGTGGCGGGCTTTGCAGCCTTCATGGAGCGTTACCAGAGGGGGCTTCCCATCGAGAGAGCTGCTGTGGACGCGCTGGCGTAGCTGAGCTGTTCGCCGATCCCGTCGCTTCAGTCAAGAGCCCTCAGGTGATCGAGGGCTCTTAGTCTGCGCCGGTAGGGCGATGTAGTTCTCCCGCAGCGTCTGCGCCGTCTTTTGCCGTACGGTTATGAAGTACGGTCGCGCCTGGAAATGCTTGTTCAGTATGGCGCAGTTTTCAGCCAACGTGTACTCCGGGCGAGCGCCGATCGGTCTCGGCGTGTCAGGCGCCGGTTCTGCCGGCGGGTGACTCCTTGCGTTGCAGGATCATCTCGGCGACTTCGGCGAACCCTTCGCCCCCTTCTTGGCGTGTGATGTAGGCGGGAAGGTGCGTCATCTGGTCGGCGAACTTGAGGAGATTGCGCACGCCGGCGGCATAGGGGAAGGTCTCGAACATAGGTTCGTCGTTGGGAGAGTCCCCGCAGAAGATAAAGCGGTCCCTATGGGCACCTAACGTGAGGTCCCACTGTTCCAGCGCGAAGCGCTTGGCCATATCCAGCTTATTGTAGTCGCCAAACCAACCGTTGACGTGGATCGATGAGACTTTGTAGGTCGCGCCATGCTTTCGGAAGATGTCGCAGATTTGCTCGACCTTGTCCCGAGGGAGCGGCGCTACATCCTCACAGTAATCGATAGCCAGGTCTGCCTCTCGGTAGGGCTGGTCGCCGGCGACGGCTGCGCCCGGAACGGCGCGCAGGATCTCCTCCTTGACCGCAGCGAGGCGACGGCGCTTCTCCTCGCGTACAGCATCGGGGTCTGCGAACCGCCGCTTCAGCTTCCGACCCTGCGCGTCGTACCAGAAGTAGAGGGCGCCGTTCTCGCCCACCACCCCGTCCACCGGCCACATGCGCGCGATGTGGTCGCACCAGCCGGCGGGCCGCCCGGTGATGGGGACGATGCGCAGCCCAGCCTCTTTGAGGGCCCAGATAGCCTGAAAGGGCGCAGGGTGGATCTTCCCACGCGTTGTGAACGTGTCGTCAATGTCGAAGAAGACGCCCATGAGTGCCCGGGCGATCGCTGGAGGAAAGTCGCGAATGGGTTTCATCATCCCCTCACTTTCATCTCGACGCGGTTCTTGATGGCTTGGTCCATGTCGCAGACAACGCCGGCGAGACTCCTGTCCTCCGCTACAACGAAGATACGTTCCATGCGAACGCGGTACACGGCGGGAGCTCGAGTTCCCGATGGAAAGCATTCGGTGCGACGAAGGTCTCGAGCGTCTCCTCTTGATCGATGATGGTCACACGAACCTGTTCGCCTTCCATTCCGTACTCGTGGCCATCGAAGTGGAACCGGGCTGAGACGGGCGCATCGCTGACGTTGACAAACATCAGGACGAGTTGGTTCTCTGTGGGCAGCCGCCATGCCCCAGTTAGCACGGCGTCGGTCGTCACCCACCAATCATCCTTCCACTGCCAGTCGGCCTGCACCGTGGGGATGTCGCCCTCAAGCCGCGGCGGGTGGCCCATCTCACCGGCGTAGAAGGTGCGCCGTAGACGCCAACGCAGCCTGACCACCTGTCGCAGGAAGGCCGCATTTTCCTCCTCGTTGACGATACCGGGGTCAATCCACCCGATTTGCTCCCCGAAGACGAGCTGCTGCCCGGCCTTCATTCGCAATGCCAGGTCCTTCGTTGCTCCGCCACGGTAAGCACGCCCGAACATCTGGATCGCACCGCCGTAAACAGCAGCGAAGGCGGGCACTTGTCCGTCGTGTTGCCAGGTCCACGTCAGGTAGCCGTCAAACCAACGGGCAAACGGTTCGGAGTTGCACTCGCTGGTTAACATGCTTCCTTTGGGCATGGCCTCCCGGATCGACTGCAACATATCCCAGTACCCTTCCATCCACCAGTGTCCTCCACCTAAGGGGTGCCCGTGGGTCCTGTCAAAGCACAGCTTCGGTGACATGGCGGATATCTGGTCGATGTAGACGCCGTCAACGTGGTATTCGTCGAACAACCGCAAGCAGATGGAGCGGATGCGGTCCTGCCACAGCTCGGTAGCGGGACACATCACCGCGAAACGCACCGGGCTGCCATCCGCCTCCTTGCTGCCGTACCTTTCCTCATAGGGTTGTCCCTCATCATCCTTCGTTGCCGCGGGCAAGGCAACACGGGTGAACTCGTAATCCTCGACGCCTCGGTCCCGCATATCCCACAGTCGCCCGTTGATATAGGGCATCACGTAGATGCCCGCCTGCTGGAGGTCTCGCACCCCTTCGGAAAAGCCCTCCGTCACCGGGAAGTAGTGGGGGTAGTCGTTGTCAAACGGGATTTGGTGCCAACCGTACCAGTGGAAGCCGACCGGCACGCCCATGTACTCGGCAAAGTCCTTGACCCGGGAGACCACTTGCGCCCGGTCACCCGAAGCCGTCGTCCAGACCGGTAGCTCCCGCATCCACGGCGGCGTATCCTCACGGCCCCCATCGCTCAAGTCAGGAAACCATCGTGCTTCCCGGCGCAGCCAGCGACGGTAGATCATCGCGGCATCAAACCAGTCACCTCGCAGCAGTTGCCAGATGGCCTCTCCGCTCAGGACGAAGTCGTTGCCTCCGACACTCATGTCCTCCGCGGGATGGTCAAAGGTGAAGGTGACGGTTCGTTCTTCCGGACGGCTCGCCACCGAGATGTCCTTGGCGCCGGCATGGGGGTCATGCATGGCCACATAGAGACCCGTTTTGCGCTGCTCATCGTAGGCCGCCATATACTGCATCGTGGTCCAAGGTTCGGGGTAGAGTCCCTGGTGACGGAATTCCCGCTGCCAAAGTCCCTGTTGTACTTCGCCGGGCCCACGTGGAAAGAACACCTTCGCGCCTGGGTCAAACTCGGTGATCGCAATCTGGGGGAATACCACGCGCCAGACGCTCCACTGTGAGTCTTGGTGGTCCACCTGTAGACGCCAGCGCAGGGCGTTGGCTTCGTGGTCCGTAGTGATATGCGCTTTGACTTGTAGACCGGCTACCTTCGCATCCTGCCAGCCTAGCTCGGCGCCATCAGCGGTTGACGTGATCGCCACCTGACCCCAGCCGGCATCAGCGTCGAACCGGATCTCCTCTTGGGTTTCACAGTGACGCAGTTTCACCGTAAACAGCGGTAGCGGATAGGCGGATAGGAACTCGCAGCCGGTGACGCTGTCAGACAGACCCAGCAATCTGATTCCGTCGAGCGTCTGCTCGAAGACCACGCCCAAATCGCCGGCGGTCAGGATCGACGGTGTGGGTACCTCTTTCCCTTGCATCTTCAGCTCCTTAGTTGGGGGGCGGGTGAGCGGTCGCTCATCGATGGCGGGGCGTCCTCGGGACGGCTGCCCCAGGCTTGGTTGGGGCGCGGTCCCATCACCAGCGTGAGCTCACCGCCGTCCTTGACGGCGTCGTGGGCAAACCAGGGGCGCACGTGGGATGCTCCGTTGAGTTCGGCGCGCTGGATGTACTTGTTCTGGGGACTGCTCCCCTCGGCGTTGAGGGTGAAGACGGGGCCGTCCGGCGGGTGGAGCTCGATGCGCTCAAAGACGGGGCTTCCCAGGGCATAATAGGGCTCGCCGGGGCAGGTGGGGAGGAAGCCGATCGAGTTGAAGATGTGCCAGGCGCTCATGGCGCCGCCGTCCTCGTCGCCGCAGAGGCCCAGCGGGGTGTCGTCGAACCAGATGTCCATGATCCGGCGGATGCGGCGCTGCGTCTTCCAGGGCGCGCCGGCCCAGTTGTAGAGGTAGGGGATGTGGAAGCTCGGCTCGTTGCCGGTGACGAACTGGCCGATCAGGCCGGTGGAGTCGGGGAACTGGCCGAGGAAGTGGTACTTGGCGTTGCCGCAGGGTTCGATGAAGAGCCGGTCCAGGCGCTCGACGAAGGCCTCGCGCCCGCCCATCAGGTCGATCAGACCGGCGACATCGTGCTGCACACTCCAGGTGTAGGTCCAGGCATTGCACTCCGCGTAGTAGGCGCGTCCCCCCTGGCCGCCCGAGAGCTTGGGGTCGAAGGGCTCGATCCATTCGCCGTCGGCGTTGCGGGGGCTCATGAAGCCGTTGGCGGGGTTGTAGAGCTTGCGGTAGTTGCGCGCCCGCGCCAGGAAGGCGGCGGTGTCCTCTTGCTTGCCCAGCTCGCGGGCCATCAGGGCCAGCACGTACTCGTCGTAGCAGACCTCGAGGCTGACGGCCACCGCCTGCCGGGCCTCAAAGGGGTGGACCTCCGGCACGGTCTCGCTCTCGCCGGGGCGCAGGGCCGGCAGGAATCCCTGTTCGATGTAGACGTGATCGAGCTCGGTGAGCGGGCCGTTGCGCCAGGGGAGCTTGGTCGCGTCAGTGAGGGTCTTGCGCATGGCGGCATAGGCTGCCTCGACATCGAAATCCGTCAGGCCTTTGCGGTAGGCGTCTACGATGGTCGCGACGGTGTGGTGACCGAGCATGCAGGGGACGTCGCCGCCCACACCGGGGAAGCGGGGCAGCCGGCCGGACTGGGCGGCCATGCGGACGTAGGAGCGGACCATATCGAGCTCGCGTCGGGGATCGATCAGCAGCCGCAGGGGATGGGCGCTGCGAAAGGTGTCCCAGATCTGATCGCTCACGTAGAAAGCGGGCTCACCGGTGTGCACCCGGCCATCGTAGCCGCTGAAGTAGCGGTCCTCCTCGGTGATGCACTGCATGCGGCCCATATACCGGTAGAGCGCGGTGTAGAGCGTGCGGCGCTGTGTCTCGCTGCCACCCTCGACGTGGATCTGCGCCAGCGCGGCTTCCCACGCCCCGCGGGCCTCGTCCACGAGGTGGGCGAAGGGTCGGTCGCCGAGCTCCTGCTCCCGGTTGCGCTGGGCCTGTGCTGCGTCGATCAGTGAGACGCCGATGCGCACCTCGATGGGCGCCGCGCCCTCGAAGCGGATCCGCATGCCGGACTGGAGCTGATCGTGGCGGGAGGCGGGGCGGTCGAAGCGCAGGCTGAAGTAGCCGGTGACGCCGCCCCCCAGGTCCTGGTGACCCTCGATGGTCGCCCCCTCGAAGGCGTCGATGCTTGCCTGGCGGGTCGCCAGGAGCACGCAGGGGCTCTGGGACGCCGGGAAGGCAAAGCGGTAGACGACGCCGTGCTCGGTCACGGTGAACTCGGCGTCGATGTCGTAGCGCTCCAGCAGTACCTGGTAGTGGTGGGGCGCCGCCCTTTCGAAGTCATGGTCGAAGAAGGAGTGGCAATCCTCGATCGCCGGCGCCGGGGAACCGGTCACCGGCATCAGCAGCGGGCTTGCAGCGTTGCGGTGGAGGTTGACCGGGACCGGGAAGCCCCAGATGTGGTCCGCCAGATAGCGGTCGTTGACCGTTGGGTTGAACTGCGGGGTGACCCCCACCATGCCGTGGGGGCGGTAGACGGTGGGATAGGTGGCTGTGAGGAGGTGGCCAATGCCGCCGATGTTGGGATCAACGTACTCCAGGGCCATAGTGTACCTTCCTTCCGAACAGAGTCTGAGTATCGATGGGATCTCGCCCGTACGATACTTGGGTTGATCGAATTCCGCAACTGTACCGTGACGGCCTGCTCCTGACGTCGCCTTGGCCTGCGGGCTCCGTCTGCTGTCCCGCCGCGAGGGCATCAGAGTTAGCTTGACTAGGGCCGCTCGCCAGACCACCGCCCACAGCCGCCAGAACGCCTTTGGGCGGGATGGCGCGGTGTTGCGCACTCACCGCTTCGGCGGTATCATCTCTGCAGGTTGGGCGAGTCCGCCCAACCTGCACCTTACATCCTGTGACCTAATCGGAGGAGATCCATGTCCAACACCGTCGCCAAGACCTGTGGCCTGCATCACATCACCGTTCAGACGCGCGATTGGGAAGCGTCGAAGCACCTGTATCAAGAGATTCTGGGTATGAAGGTGGCCACCGAGTTCGGCCCCGAGGAGCGCCGCATGCTGCTGCTCGACGTGGGCGATGGGAGCCACATTGAGCTGATCGCCCCCACGGCGGAGAGCCCGGCTGTGGGCGACCCGACGCCCAACGACCCCCTGGTGCATCTCGCCCTGGCCTCGGCCGACGCCGCAGCCTCGCTGGAGCTGGTTCGCCAGGCCGGCTACGAGGTGACGATGGAGCCCAAGGATGTCACGTTGGGTGACATGGAGGCGACGGTGGCCTTCTTCAAAGGGCCTAACGGCGAGGTGGTCGAGTTCTTCCAGACGCACTAGAGCTCTGAATCACTGAGTCACTGAGACACCTGAGGGCACTGAACGCTTGGACAAGGCGTGCGCTGCATTGGCCGAGGCCAACGAGAAGCTCCTGATCTGGGGGGAGCGGGTCCCCTACAACACCGGCAAGCGTAAGTCGGCGGTCATGGCGCTGAAGCGGAAACCGCGCTTCGCGCCTGCCGCTGTCATGCGATTTGCCAAGGTGATCGGCAACACCTTCATCGACGATGTGGATGCCGTCCATGCCGCCACCTATGCCTTCGAGATCGAGCGTGGCGGGGCGAAGGAGACCTTTGACGACGCGCCGTATCTGACGCCCTTCGTGGTTCCCGGCAGTGATCGCGCGATGATCGTAGTGCCGGGCGGTGGCTACGCCCTCAAGTCCTCAGAGAGCGAGGGCTCGCAGGTCGCGGCATCCCTGAACGCGGCGGGGATCTCCGCCTTCGTCCTCTGGTACCGTGTGCATCCCTACAGGGCACCGGTGCCCTTCCTTGATCTGCAACGTGCCGTCCGGTACGTGAAGGCCCATGCGGGGAGGTATGGCATTGACCCGCGGAAGGTCGGTGTGCTCGGTTTCTCGGCCGGGGGCCACGCCTGCGCCACCTTGGTGAACCAGCTGCGCAACGCGCCTGTCGAGGCGCCCGGCTATACGCCGGATGAGATCGACGCAGTGGACGACCGCGTGGCGCTGGCGGGCCTGATCTATCCGGCGATCGATCTGGCCTACAATCCGGGGATCCTCTTCGCGTTGGCCGAGCCCGACGAGGTCAGGCATCCCGCGACCCGGCGGACACTCATCGAGCGCTATAGTCCGGTTCACGCTCAGGCGGGCGATCCGCCCCAATTCCTCTGCTACGGCACCAAGGACGCCCTGGTGGATCCGCGGGGCCTGATCGCCTACCAGGCGAGCCTGGATGAGCAGGGCGTCGAGAACCGGCTCCTCGCGCTGGAGGGTGCGCGCCACGGCTTCGGCGCCTGCGGCGGCAGCTTCTTCACGAGGCTGGCCTTCGGCAGGTACGCTCACTGGAAGCAGGCGTTCGTGGGCTGGGCGAACGGGATCTTCAGCCGTATCGATGTCAGAGGGGATGAAGCCCCTATCGAACGGTAGTAAGGGGATAGGTTGACGGGCTAGGCGGCGTCGGTGAGTCTAGCAGGCCGGCTCCCTGGCGCCCCCCAGGTGCGATTGCGCCAGGCGCAGCCCGCTCCACAGCAGGTAGCCCGCGACGATGAGGGACCCCAGGATGTCGACGACGCGTGTGGCCGGATGGGCGGTGGCCACGGCGACGGCTGCCAGTGCGAGGACGACGGCCAGGTCGACCCACGTCTTGCCGCGATAGAGGCTCTGCTGCGCCGCGATCACGGCGCTGTACTGCTCGCGCGTCATGGCAGCATAGCGCCGCCAGAACCAACCGTTCACGATCAGCCCCAGGCTCGCGATGATCAGACCCGAGGTGACGTTGCCGCCGGGCTCGAAGGTGGCTAGCCGCGACAGGGCGATGATCCCCATCACGATCCCCGAAGAGAGCATCGCCCCCGACGCTCCCAGCCCTGCGGTATGCTCCAGCCGCACTTGGTCCCCCTTGCTCAGCGATGTGTCTCGCTGGAGCCGGCGGAAGACCCACCAGGAGAGAAAGAGGGCCACCAACTCGATGGTGCGCCGCACGAAATCGGCGAGCTGCGTCGTGGAGTTGCCGGCGAGGGCGGCGTACCCCAACACCAGAGGGCCCGGTGCGCTCAGCAGCAGGGCCGTCAGTAAGGTCTTCTCGCGGTTGGCGGCCTGTGCCTGTGAAAGATCGCTCATCTCAGGCGCCCAGGAAGGTGAAGAGAGCCATCAGAGGCAGGATCGCGAAGGCCGCCGAGAGCGGCACGGTGATCGTATCGAGGCCGCGCGGGGTGAAGAGCTCGACGGCAGAACAGACGGGCGCGACCAGGAGGGCGACGGCAAGGCTGACCGTCCATGGTCGGCCCGCATAGGTGAGGAGGGTGACGAAGATGGCGATGCCCGCCACGACGGCCATGGAGAGCGTGCCCTCGACCGTCTTGGCGCCCTCGACCCGCGGATGGCGAATCCGGCGGCGTCCAAAGGCCTTGCCGACCAGCGCAGCGGCGGCATCGCCGAAGCCCCACGCCATCACGGCGACCACCGCGACATACCGCCAATCCAGCCCTAGCAGGCCCCAACAGACGGCGAGCAGCGTCGCTATCGAGAGCTGGTGGATCACCAGGCTGCGTTTGAACTCGCCGCCTTCGCGCTCCACCGCCACGCGCTTGTACCACCGGGCGCGCTCCGCCAGGGCGAGGACCGGGTAGACGAGGATCACCAGGGCCACGGTCGCCAGGACCGCGGCGTACCAACTGCTGAAGAGATGCACGAGGGGAAAGATGGAGAGGGTGATCATCAGGTGGAGCATCTTGCGCGTCACCTCGAAGGGCACCTTGAGGAACTTCCGGACCACCAGCAGGGGCAACAGCCCTGCCACGACAAGATAGCCGATCAACAGGCCGAATCCGACGATATCGTTCTTAAGTGTCACGTGCCTCCCTCTGCATCCCCACGGTACCCAGCGAGCGCCTCGATCTGCGCACAAACCCGCCCATGGGCCAAAGGTCTAGCCCATGGGCGGGTTGAGTTCACGCGAAAATCGCGAATCTCAGATCGCAGTCCGTCCGATCTGCAGCTCAAGTCTACCGGATTCGGCTAGGTTGTCAACGGGTCGCTTTAAGTCACGTAAAATGCTACCGAGGTAGTATGGTTCTACCAAATGATAATGCTACCGAGGAGAACCATGGCCGCAGACGAAATGAGCATTGACGAGCGTTACCAATACTTACGCAGAATTCAGAAGCGCTATCAGCAAGGCGACCGCGAGACGAAGAGCCAGTTGCTGAACGAGGTGGTGGCGTACACCGGATTACACCGCAAGTCGGCGATCCGGCGACTGAGCGGTTCG
>JAXGUU010000090.1:0-12466 GCA_040774145.1 Anaerolineae bacterium | reverse complement strand
AGGGCGTCGTCGCCGATCCGGAGATCCCCGACCACGTCGTCGCGCGGGAGGGCAAGCCGTGGCGTCAGGACTGGGTCAACCGCACCTATATGCAGGAGGAGGCCCTGCAGCCCCAGGCTCAGACCTTTGAGCTGGGGATGGAGTTCATCCGCACCAACGTGGCTGAGGATAACTGGTTCCTGCAGATCGAGACCTTCGATCCGCACGAGCCCTACTTCACGCAGCAGCACTACAAGGATCTCTATCCCCACGACTACGACGGTCCGCACTTCGATTGGCCTCCCTATCGGGAGGTTCACGAGACCCCCGAGCAGGTCGCCCACGTTCGCTATGAGAATGCTGCGTCGGTCAGTATGTGCGATCACTACCTCGGCAAGGTCCTGGACCTGATGGACGAGCTGGACATGTGGGAGGACACGCTGCTGCTGGTCTGCACCGACCACGGCTTCCTGCTGGGCGAGCACGACTGGTGGGCGAAGTGTGTGCAGCCCTTCTGGAACGAGATTGCCCGTACGCCGCTCTTCCTCTGGGACCCGCGCACCGGACGTCGTGGAGAACGTAGCGAGGCGCTCGTGCAGAACATCGACTGGGGTCCGACGCTGCTGGAGTTCTTCGGGGTTCCGCTGACCAAGGACATGCAGGGCATCCCGTTGACGCTGGCGCTCGCCTCCGACGAACCGCTGCGCGAGGCCATTCTCTTCGGCATACACGGCGGGCACGTCAATGTCACCGATGGGCACACCGTCTATATGCGTGCCCCAGTCGCGCCGGAGAACGCGCCCCTCTACGAGTACACGCTGATGCCGACGCATATGCGCCACCCCTTCGCTGTCGAGGAGCTGCAGGAGACCGAGATGGCGCCGCCTTTCGCGTTCACTAAGGGCTGTCCGGTGATGAAGATCCCGGCGCGCGGTGGGGCGCTGCATCGGTTCGGGCACCTGCTCTACGACCAGGAGGCCGACCCGCAGCAGGCCAACCCCCTCCGGGACCCGGACCTCGAAGCGCGCATGATCGAGGTGCTGGTCGCGTTGATGAAGGCGAGTGAGGCGCCTCCCGAGCAGTTCGCGCGGTTGGGGTTGAACGTCTGAGCGGGCACCGGCCCGTTGCGCTGGGCCGGCAGGGACGCCTGGCGCCAACCCGACGGGCTCCTGTTGGGCCACGATAGGAGGTAACGCCATGGTCGAATGCCAGGTCTTGCTGCAAAACGGGATTCTGACGCTGGAGAACGCCCGGATTCGCCGGCTGTACCGGTGGAACGGTGGTGCCCTGATCGGCTTACGCATTGAGGATGTCGTGCGTGGGCATGGCTGGAGCCTCGAGGGCCGCAGCCCCGATCTGGTTGCCGGCGGTGGGGATGTGACCCCGTCAGCGGGGCGCCTCGAGGTGGTCGAGGAGGCAGCGACCTCGGTGACGCCGGCCCACATTCGGGCCGAGGTCATCACGTCGCTGGGCGCCCTCGAGATCAAACGCGTCTTTCGGCTCTATCCGGATTGCCCGGCGATCGGGTGTGACCTCTACCTCGCTGCACAGGAGGGGCAGGGCGCTGTCGCCGCAGCCCTGAACCTGGAGCGCCTTGCCCTGCCCGGACGTCACTGGCGGGCGACGGCGGTGCAGTTCTATGACGTGACCGATCGTCACAACAACCTGGTCCACGCCCGATCGGTGCTGCCCTTCCGCCACGAGCTGCCTCTCGAGGGGAACCTGCTCTTTCTGGACGAGCTCCTACAAGACCGAGCGAACGCGGACGTTCGGGGGCTCTTCCTCCTCAAGGAGGCCCCTTGCTCCTACGCGCAGCTGCACTATCCGGGCGCTGACTTCATCGTCCGGGATGGAGAGGTGCGGGTCGTCGGGCTCGGTCTCTCTGCCGCGGATCTCATCCAGGGCACGACCCGCAGCCGGGTTTGGACCCGCGCCTACAGCGTGGTCACGGGGGTGACGGGCGATGGGGAACTCGGACGCCTGCAGGCCCTGCGGAGCTATCAGGATCAGGTCCGGCTCGGGCTCCGGTTGCCTGAACGTGACGAGGCCGGTGCACATCACCGGATGGTGATGATGAACACGTGGGGGGATCGTGGACAGGACACGCGGATCAGCGAGACCTTTGCGTTAGCTGAACTCGAAGCGGGTGCGCGGCTGGGGATCAGCCACTTTCAGCTTGATGACGGCTGGCAGTCGGGGCGGTCCAGCAACTCGGCCTATGCCGGGGGCTCTCTGGAGGGCATCTGGGACGTCTCCGAACCGCCGGAGACTGGGGTATCCTCCCGGTCCGGCTACTGGCAGCCGCATCCCGAGCGCTTTCCGCGCGGGCTGGGGCCCGTGGTGCAGCGGGGGCGCGAGCTGGGGATCGAGGTCTGTCTGTGGTTCAACCCCAGCAAGGATGACAGCTACGCGCACTGGCACGACGATGCCGAGACGCTCATCGGTCTCTATCGCGACGATGGCATCCGCACCTTCAAGATCGACGGTGTGCAGATGTCGGACAAGCAGGCGGAGATCAACCTGCGGCGGATGTTCGACACGGTCCGTGCGGGGACGGGGAACGACGTCGTCTTCAACCTCGACGTCACGGCAGGGCAGCGCTACGGCTACCACTTCTTCACCGAGTACGGGAACCTCTTTGTGGAGAACCGCTATACCGATTGGTCGAACTACTACCCGCACTGGACGCTGCGGAACCTGTGGATGCTCTCGCGCTACGTACCGGCGCAGAGCCTGCAGATGGAGTTCCTCAACGTCTGGCGCAACGCTGACCAGTACGGTATGGGGGACCCACTCGCGCCGCAGCACGTGCCGTTCGCCTACGCCTTTGCGATCACGATGCCGGCGCAGCCCCTGGCGTGGTTCGAGGCGACGGGCTTGCCGGCAGAGGCCTTTGAGATCGCGGATCTGGTGCGAACCTACCGCGAGCATCAGGCCAAGATTCACGCGGGTCACATCTTCCCCATCGGGGAGGAGCCCTCCGGCACCGGCTGGACCGGCTTTCAATCGATCGGCGGTGATGGCGGTTACGTGCTGGTCTTCCGGGAGTTCAACGACCGGCCCTCGGCTGTGATGTCGCTCTTCGGGCCCGCGACAGCGGGGGCCCTTCTGAAGCACGTGCTCGGCAGCGGCGGCGATGTGGTCGTGGGTGCAGGGGGTGAGGCCCGCTTCACACTGCCCCATCCCCTGGCCTTTGCACTGTACGAGGTCCACACGCACAACGCATGAGGAGGTCAGCGATGAAGCCCCAACCCGAAGGGTTATTTCCGCCGGAGATGGTGGCCTTCTATGAGCGAGACCGGGAAGCCTCACGCCTGTTCCATGGCCTGGGCCGGCTTGAGTTCGCACGGACGACTGAGCTCCTGTCGCGCTTCCTGCCGGCGCCGCCTGCGGTGGTCTACGATGTCGGCGGTGGGCCCGGCGTGTATGCCTGCCGGCTGGCGACGAAGGGGTATGAGGTTCATCTGGTGGACGCTATGCCGTTGCACGTCGAGCAGGCACGAGCCGCAGCGGAGCTTCAGCCTGGGCATCCCCTGGCAAGCTGCTCGGTCGGTGATGCGCGGGCGCTGGACGTCGCCTCGGCGAGCGCAGACGCGGTGCTGCTGCTGGGTCCGCTCTACCACCTCATCGAGCGAGCAGACCGGCTTGCCGCGCTGGAGGAGGCCCACCGTATCCTCAAGCCGGGTGGCGTGCTCCTCGCAGCGGGGATCACCCGCTATGCCTCGGCCCTTGACGGATTGCGCCTCGAGACGCTGGCGGACCCCGACTTCGTCTCCATCGTCGAGCGCGACCTTGTAGACGGACAGCACCGGAACCCCTACGATGATCGCCCCTACTTCACCACGGCCTTCTTTCACCGGCCCGATGAGCTCGCGTCCGAGGTTGCCGCCGCCGGGTTTCGGGGCTGTCGTCTTCTGAACATCGAGGGCCCCGGATGGTTGATGCCGGACTTTGAGGAGCGCTGGCAGGATCCGGAGCGCCGGGAGATCGTGCTGAGGGTCGCGCGGTACCTTGAGGAGGTGCCCTCGTTGCTCGGTATCGGCAGCCACCTGATGGCGGTGGCGCGCCGTTAGCCGAGTCTCTAGGGCCTCATCAACTCTGCTTGCACTTCGTACTGATAGGGTGTATTCTATGCACGGGTGAGCTACTGGGGGCTCTGCTCCAGCAATCTGGGGCTGCTATGTGCTTCTACTGTCGGATCCCTCTCACATTGCGCTCTGCCGCGGGCTGTAAAGATTGTTGCGCGCTGTTGTTATCTGTGAGTATTTCATCTGCAACTTGTGAGACATCTCGATGCCGTACTATGCGCACTCAAGAGAAGGCGTCAACAAGACTGAGTGGCAACTGCTGCTCGATCACCTAACCAACGCCAGTGAGATCGCCGCCGACCTGGGACGCGATGCCGGCGTCTCTGAGTTGGCACGAACGGTGGCGCTGTTGCACGACCTAGGTAAGTACTCCGCGGAGTTTCAGCGCCGTTTGGAGGGTTCCCGAGCCAGGGTCGACCACTCAACGGCGGGGGCGCAGGCATTGGTGCTTCGCTTTCCCGGCCACCCTGTCGCGAAGCTGTTGGCCTACTGCATCGTCGGGCACCATGCTGGTCTACCCGACTACGGCGACGCCACAGACGTTGAGAATCAGGGCACACTGGTATCCCGTTTGAAGGCAAACGTGCCGGACTACAGTGCCTTCGAAGATGAGATAGACCTGGCGCAGATCGCCTTACCGAGTCGCCTCGACATTCACCCTCTACGTGAGTCTCCACACTACTCTCTCTCGTTTCTGACGCGGATGGTCTACTCCGCGCTGGTCGACAGCGACTTCCTGGAGACAGAGACCTACATGAGGGGCGATGGTAGAGACGTGGCGGTGCCACGTCTCGGGCGCGGCGGCTACGCCGACATCGCTACCCTCTGCCGGACTCTGAACGAGGCTCTCCAAGGCTTCAGCCACCCTAGGACACCGATCAACGAGAAACGCAACGAGATCCTGCAGAGCTGTATGGCTAAGGCCGGGTGCAGGCAGGGCTTCTTCACGTTGACGGTGCCGACGGGAGGTGGCAAGACACTGTCGTCGATGGCATTTGCGCTTAACCATGCCGCAAGACACGGACTCAAGCGCGTTATCTACGTCATCCCCTACACCAGCATCATCGAGCAGAATGCGGCGGTCTTCAAAGGTATCCTTGGGGAGGAGAACGTGCTCGAACACCACGCCAACTTCGACTGGGAGCAGTTCCGGGACAGATACAGCGATGCGCCGGGTGATATGACCAATAACGCTGCCATGAAACTCAAGCTGGCTGCTGAGAACTGGGATATCCCCATCATCGTCACCACCAATGTGCAGTTCTTCGAATCGCTTTATGCGCACCGATCCTCGCGCAGTCGCAAGGTACACAACGTCGCCAAGAGCGTGGTCATCTTCGATGAAGCGCAGATGCTGCCGCTTGGCTACCTCAAGCCCTGCCTGATGGCGGTCCGGGAGCTGGTAACCAACTACGGTGTCACCGCCGTTTTCTGCACGGCGACGCAGCCCAGGCTCGAGCGCTTCCTCGCCGATCAGGCCGTGATCGAGTTGGCACCGAATCCCACCGACCTCTATAGCTTCTTCAAGCGGGTGCGGGTCCGGCACGTCGACGAGATGGATGACGAGACGCTGGTCGAACAGATGAGTAATCACGAACAGGCGCTCTGCATCGTCAACACGCGGCGTCACGCGCGAGGGCTCTATCAAATGCTGATCGACCGGGCATACGCAGGTGAGGTTTTCCATCTCTCCACGCTGATGTGTCCCGCCCACCGCCAGGCGACTATTGCCGAGATTCGCCAACGACTCAGCGAGGGCTTGCCGTGTCGGGTGGTCTCAACCCAGATCATGGAGGCCGGCATCGATGTGGATTTCCCGGTGGGCTTCCGATCCATGGCCGGTTTGGACGCGATCATCCAAGCTGCCGGACGTGTGAACCGTGAGGCCAAGCGACCCGAGGTCTGTGACCTGACTGTTTTCGAGCCTGATAGCGAGTTTGTGGGGCGCACGCCCGGGTTTATCCGACAGGGTGGGGACCTCGCGCGGCAGGTCTTCAGACAGCACGATGACCCGGCCTCACTGGCAGCGATCGCCAACTACTTCGACCAGCTCTATGAGGTCCAGGGTGACCACGCGCTGGACGTGAAGAGGATCCTGTCCTGCTTCGACAGGGGCGATGGTCAGTTCGAGTTCCAACGTGCTTCGGAGGCGTTCAAGCTGATCGAAGACAACACGGTGCCCGTCATCATTCCGTATGATCGGCGAGCGCGGCATCTGCTTCAGCAGCTCAAGGAGAGCGAATATCCAAGGTCTCTGCTGCGACGTCTGCAGCTTTATACCGTGAGCATCTACGAGCGCGAGTTCCAGACCCTTGAGGGCGTGGGGCTGATCGACATCTATGCCGACAGTCACGCGGTACTCAACGACCTCGGCCACTATGATCGCCGGACGGGGCTGTCCCTTCCGGAGAGCCCTGGTGGTGCAGGCATCTTCCTGTGAGACAGTAACAAAGGAGGCAAGTCTATGGGTTATGGCATAGCGATCAGAGTCAGGGGCGACTATGCCCTCTTCACCAGGCCCGAGATGAAGGTCGAGCGCGTGAGCTACGACGTGATCACGCCCTCGGCGGCGCGCGGGCTGATCGAGGCGATCTACTGGAAACCGGCTATCCGCTGGGTGATCGACCGCATCCACGTCCTCAACGAGATCGCGTTCACCAACATCCGGCGAAACGAGGTAAGCGAGAAGGTGTCCGCAAGGGAGGCCCAGCGGAGGATGAACGGTGCGCGCGATCCTTTCTATCTTGACGCGACCAAGTATCGTCAACAACGGGCGGCCCTGGTCCTGAAGGACGTGGACTATGTGATTGAGGCCCACTTTGAGATGGTGCCGGACCAAGTCGGGCCGGACGATACTCCCGCGAAGCATTACAACATCGCGCTGAGACGGCTGCGGAAGGGACAACACTACCATGCGCCGTGCCTCGGTACCCGGGAGTTCGGCGCGCGGGTCGAGCCCATCGAGGATGACGATGTCCCAACGAGTGCCCTGGCGGGACGGCGGGAGTTGGGCTATATGCTCTATGATCTCGACTTTTCCGACCCCGACGACATTAAGCCCGTCTTCTTCAAGGCGACACTTCAGGATGGCGTGCTCGACCTGAGCGGCGTGGATCTGGTGAGGTGAGACGATGATCCTGCAATCGCTCGCTCGCTACTATGAGATCCTCGCAGCCGATCCCGAGACGAACATCGCGCCGCGTGACTTCAGCGCGACCAGCGTCAGTTTCGCGATCGTCCTCTCGAGAGAAGGAGAGATCACGGGCCTGTTGTCGCTCTTCGAGCAGGTGCCCCGCGGTAAGAAGATGATCGAGAGGCCCAGAGCGATGTTCGTGCCTCAACACGTGAAGCGCTCCTCCGGCGTAAAAGCCAACTTCCTCTGCGATAACAGTGCGTATGTCATGGGTATCTCAGATCGGGACGAGACCAAGCCGGAATATAGTCGGGAGCGATTTGAGGCATTCAGAGCACACAACCTCGAGTTGCTCTCCGGGGTAGAGTGTGTGCCCGCAAGGGCCGTCTGTGCCTTCCTCGAAAGTCATGATCCGACGCAAGCGCGTACCCACCCCGAGATCCGCCGCCACTTGGAGACGCTGCTCAAAGGGGGAAACCTCGTGTTCATGGTTGACGGATCGTTCGTGCATGAGGACCGGCATGTCCGAAGCGTTTGGGAAGCGTACAAGGATTCCGAAGACGCTGAGTACGCTCAGTGTCTGGTCTCCGGTGAGAGGGCTCCCATCGAGAGACTCCATGCTAGCCTAAAGGGCATCCGCGGGGCGAACTCGACGGGTGCCACGCTGGTTGGCTTCAACGCAAGTGCCTACGAGTCGTACGACCGCGCTCAGGGCATGAATGCGCCGGTGAGCAAACAGGCGACCTTCGCCTACACCACTGCGCTCAACTACCTGCTCTCTCGCGAGAATGAGAACCCACCGATCACGCTGGGGGACACCACGGTTGTCTACTGGGCTGAGAGCGAGGACAAGGCCTATCGCGATGTGTTCTTGGGGCTGTTCGATCCGACCTTCATCGAGGTGGAGCCGGAACGTGACCGGGATGCCGAGCGGCGTCTCAGGGACGTGGCTTGGAAGGTCAAGTTTGGCCGACCGTTGGACGTCGATGCTCTGATGGAGGGGCTTGATCCTACCACGCGCTTCTACGTGCTGGGTCTGGCCCCGAACGCAGCACGGGTCTCGGTGCGCTTCTTCTACGCTGACCTCTTCGCCGGCTTCATCGAGCGTATTATGCGCCACTACCGGGACCTGTCGATAGTCAAGGAGTTCGACTATCAGAAGACCTATCTCACCGTTCGGGATGTGGTGGACGAGACCATCTCGAAAAAGGCCTCGAATCCGACGGCGTCGCCGCTCCTGGCGGGAGCGATCTTCCGTGCCATCCTCACCGGCGCGCCCTATCCCGCAGGGCTGTACAGCGCCATCCTCACGCGCATTAGGGCCGACCAGGACGATCGACAGAAACAGGTATCGAAGATCGGCTACGAACGGGCCGCGATCCTGAAGGCCTGTTTGCTCAGGACATACCGTAACCAACCCGATCACCCAATTCAGGAGGTACTGCAGATGTCACTGAATGAAGGGAGTAGGAACCCGGCGTACGTGCTCGGGCGGCTCTTCGCTGTTCTGGAGAAGGTGCAGCAGGAGGCCATTCCCAATCTGAATGCCACGATCAAGGACCGTTACTTCACCACAGCCTGCGCCTCACCAGCCTCCGTCTTCCCGGTCTTGCTGCGGCTCTCGCAGCACCACATCTCCAAGGCGGAGTATGGATATGCCAGCGATCGTTGCATTCAGGAGATACTCGACCTGCTCGATGTGGAGACCAACCCGATCCCGACCCGGCTGACCCTTGATGAGCAGGGTGTCTTTGTCCTGGGCTACTATCACCAGCGCGCCGCCTCCTACCGGAAGCGGGATAGCGTGATTGACGATGGCGCTCAACCAACCGACGACTACAGACACAGTAAGGAGAGCTGACGATGAGTGAACCTATCCGGAACCGCTATGAGTTTGTGCTGCTCTATGATGTGGAGAACGGCAACCCCAACGGGGATCCCGATGCCGGCAATATGCCTCGCATCGATCCCGAGACCGGCTACGGCATCGTGACTGATGTCTGTCTCAAACGGAAGATCCGCAACTATGTCGAGCTTGTCCACGAGGACGCGCCGGGTTACATGATCTACGTCAAAGAAGGTATCCCGCTAAACGCCCAGCACGAGAAGGCCTATATCGCCAGCGATATTGACCTCAAGAACGCTAGGAAACCCAGTGACGACGAGCGTAACACCGTCAGGACGTGGATGTGCGAGAACTTCTACGACGTGCGCACCTTCGGCGCCGTGATGAGCACCCAGGTCGACTGCGGACAGGTGCGTGGTCCGGTACAGATGAATTTCTCGCGCTCCATTGACCCGATTGTCCAGCAGGAGGTGACTATCACCCGCGTCACCGCGACGCAGACCGATGCTGATAAGCGGACTGAGATGGGGCGCAAACACATCGTGCCCTATGCGCTCTATCGCGCGGAGGGCTATGTGTCGGCCAAGCTGGCCAACCAGCCCGGTAAGGGCACCGGGTTCTCGGAGGCCGACCTCGAGCTCCTCTGGCAGGCGCTGGCCGATATGTTTGAGCACGACCATTCAGCGTCGCGCGGGAAGATGGTGGCCAGGAAGCTGATCGTCTTCAAGCACGACAGCGAACTGGGTAATGCCGCCTCGCATCAGCTCTTCGATCTGATCAGCGTCGAGCGGGATCCTGAGGTCTATCCGCCGCGCTCGTACCGGGACTATGACGTGCGGATCGATCGTGATGGGGTGCCTTCAGGAGTCGAGCTGATTGAGCGCCTTTGAGCCTGCTTACAGCCCGGATGATCTCTTGCCGCTCTCAGGCATCCAGCATTTCTGTTTCTGCCGGCGACAGTGGGCGCTCATCCATGTGGAACGGCAATGGGCGGAGAACCGGCTCACGGCCGAGGGCCGTGGTATGCACGAGCGGGCGGATGACCCCTTCTTCATCGAGACGCGAGACGGCGTGATCACGTCCCGTTCCCTGCCGGTGGCGTCCTATCACCTGGGTCTGACCGGGAAGTGCGATGTCGTGGAGTTTTCGCCATCCCCGGAGGGCGTACGACTTCGGGGTAGAGAAGGTACGTATCTGCCGACGCCGGTCGAGTACAAGCGCGGTAAGCCGAAGACGGATCGCAGCGATGAATCGCAGCTTTGTGCTCAGGTGATGTGTCTCGAGGAGATGCTCTCCGTCGACATCGAGGCCGGCTATCTCTACTACGGACAGACGCGGCATCGCGTCGAGGTAGCGATGACCGACGAGTTGCGTGCCTTCGTAACGAAAGTGGCTGCAGAGATGCATGACTACTTCAGGCGAGGTCATACGCCCAGGGTCAGGATATCAAAGGCATGTCGCTCGTGTTCCCTGAACGACATCTGCCTACCTGGGCTGAAGCGAGGGCCTTCCAGCGCTTCAGCGTATATCCGGAAGAAGATCGAGGATGCGTCTTGATGCGCGAACGGACGAGCCTATGAGGAAACTGCTCAATACGCTTTACGTGACCGATCCCGAGCTCTATCTGGCGCTTGAGGGTGAGGCTGTCGTCATTCGTAAGGAAGCCAAGGTTGCACTGCGGTTGCCGTTACACAACCTGGAGAGCATCGTATCCTTCACCCATACGGGGGCCAGCCCGGCCCTGATGGGGGCCTGCGCCGACCGCGGCATTGGCCTCTGCTTCCTCTCACCGGGCGGGCGCTTCCGTGCCCGGGTCACGGGTCGGGTCCAGGGCAACGTGCTGCTACGCAAGACGCAGTATGCCGTGTCTGAAGACACGGATCGGAGCGCGGTCCTTGCATCCTCTTTTGTGCTGGGGAAGACCTACAACGCTCGCCAAGTGCTTCGGCGCGCGATCCGCGACCACGCCTTAAGTGTCGATGTCGACGCGCTGAGAGCTGCATCCGACTCACTGAAAGCGATGACGTCTACCGTCAGCGAGTGCGAATCCGTGGCAGACTTGATGGGCCTCGAGGGTCGCGCGGCCAAAACGTATTTCGGGGTGTTCGGCCAACTGATTCTGCAACAGCGAGACGACTTCCAGTTCACCACGAGGACGCGCCGCCCACCCCTGGACAACGTCAACTCGCTGCTCTCGTTTCTCTACACGGTGTTAGCAAACGAGGTTGCGTCAGCGCTGGAGGTTGTGGGGTTAGACCCTTATGTAGGGTTCCTGCATCAGGACCGCCCCGGACGCCCATCGTTGGCGCTGGACATGATGGAGGAGTTACGGGCCGTCTTTGTCGATCGTCTGGTGCTCTCTCTGATCAACCGCAGGCAGATCACGGGAGTGGGCTTCACGCGGAAGGAGAGCGGGGGTATTCTCATGGACGACGCGACACGGAAGAAGGTCCTTACCGCCTGGCAGGAACGGAAGAAAGACGAGATTCGTCACCCCTTTCTGGGTGAGCAGATGCCCTTCGGCCTGATTCCTCACATACAGGCCCTCCTGTTGGCACGCACGTTGCGAGGCGACCTGGATACCTATCCCCCATTTTTCTGGGGATAGAGCATCCAGCCCGCGCGAAGGTACCTTAACAGGCGATTGGAAGGTGCCGCGCCATCATCTTGGGCGTGGCACAGGAAGCGAGGACTACTGTGATGGTGCTGATTACCTATGACGTAAGCACCGAGACCGACGGCGGCAAGAGGCGGTTGCGGCGTGTGGCAAAGCGTTGCCAGAGCTATGGCCAACGGGTTCAAAACTCGGTGTTCGAGTGTGTCATCGACCCGGCGCGCCTGGTGACGTTGAAGGCGCAGCTGGAGGAGATCATCGACCCGGACGTGGACAGCTTGCGCTTCTACTATCTGGGCAACGACTGGCGGAAACGCGTCGAGCACGTTGGCGCGAAGCCCGCGGTTGATATCGAGGGAACGCTGATCCTCTGACGCGAACCCAAAGTGGACATCAAGGAATACGAGAGGTTCGCGGGGATAAGTATGAAGGAGGTGTTGTTTATGGATCGATTTTCGGCTGACTGACATGGACGGTATGCAGGGTGTCACACATCCCACCCCACATCTAGTGGATGATGCCAGATCAGCCCTATATGTTGCGGGTCGCACCCCTCGCGGGGTGCGTGGATTGAAACCCTGAATCATACGGCGTTCGGGAGGCGATGGTGAAGGTCGCACCCCTCGCGGGGTGCGTGGATTGAAACTATCGGGCCACGATAGTCTGTCCGGAACGCTCCGAGTCGCACCCCTCGCGGGGTGCGTGGATTGAAACACATATTCCGCCGCGATCCGTGCGTTCTCCTGGAGGTCGCACCCCTCGCGGGGTGCGTGGATTGAAACACGTCCGTTGTGATCTCCCTGATT
>JAXGUU010000089.1:0-12528 GCA_040774145.1 Anaerolineae bacterium | reverse complement strand
GCGGCGATCTGCTCCGCGATCGCTCCGATCAGCATTGTGGGGGGCTCGCGCGGGCCGGTGATGTTGAAAACCCGGCCCACGATCACGGGCACCTGGTGTCGCCAGGCAAAGCTCAGCCCGGTCAGCGTCTGAGCCACCTTGCTAACCCCATAGGCTGAAATCGGTCGCAGCGGCGCGCCCTCGTCCGCAGGCTGCTCGGCATCCAACAACCCATATTCGGCCGCAGACCCCGGGATCACCACCGTCGGCGGCGCGGACAGCTCTCGGGCTGCTCGCAGAAGCTGATCGGTACCTACGGCATTCACCGAGAGCAGCCGCGCAGGATCGTTTCCTCGTGCCAGACCGGCCATGTGAAAGACGGCTTGCGGCTTCAGGCGTTCCAGCGCCGCCGACACCGCGGCGACATCCGCGATGTCGAAGGCGAGGCCCTCGACCCGCTCGGGCAGGTCCAGCAGCAGTGGGTCGCCGGGGACGCTCGCCGCCGCCACCGCGTAACCCTGGCTCAGCAGCAAGTCAACCACGTGGCGACCCACAAAGCCGGTGCCACCCGTGACCAGAACCGTTCCGTGTCCTGTGTCCATCACCTACGCATCGACAGGTACCGTCGTCAGGAAACTGACATAGGACTCGAGCGGGATGCGGGCATCGGCCACTTCCGCGAGGTGCTGGAACTGCGCAGCCACGCGATCGAAGTCATCGACCTTACCTAAATCCATCCACGTACCCGAGAAGCGATAGCCATAGACGCCGTGCTCCTCAGGAATCAGTCGCTCGATCACGTCGGTCATGTTGTAGTAGCGCCCCTTGGGTATGGTCCGCAGCACGCTGGGCGAGACCACGTAGACGCCCATATTGATCTGGTAGTTCAGGACCGGCTTCTCCGCACACTTCAGCACGCGGTTGGTCTCGTCCGTCTCGATCACACCAAAGTCGATCTTGTACTCCTTAGCATAGAGCGCCATGGTGATCGCGGCCTGTTGCGCCTGGTGCGTGCAGTAGAGGTGCCGGAAATCGATATCGGTCAACAGATCGGCGTTCATCACCAGGAACGGCTCATCGCCCAGGCCGTCGATCAGGCTCAGCGGGCCGGCCGTCCCCAACGGTTGATCCTCCAGCGAGTACCGTATGTTGACCCCTTGGCGCTCTCCGTTGCCGAAGTAGGCCTCGAAGAGGTGGGCCAGGTAGTTCACCGTGAGGATGATCTCGTCGAACCCGGCCTCCCTCAACTGGCAGATGATGATCTCCAAGATCGGGTAGTCACCCAGTGGGATCAGCGGCTTCGGCAGTACCTTGGTGAACGGCGCCAACCTGGTGCCTCGTCCTCCTGCCATGATAACGGCTTTCATAGTTGTCCCCCCTTTGCGTATGAACTAGACATCCAAACGCATAACTCGACCTATACAGTGTAACGCCTGATCTGATAGAGATTCAGGTGCTCGGCGATCCAGTCAATGGTCTCCCTCAAGCCTTCGGCAAACGATACCGTCGGCTGCCAGCCCATCAGCTCCTTGGCCTTCGCGTTGTTCGAGAGAAGGCGCACGACCTCACTGCCCTCAGGGCGTATGCGTCCCTCGTCGCTCCTGATCTCGATCTCGCGCCCGATCAACTCAATGACCATATCCGCAAGGTCACCGATTGAGATGTCGTCCCCGGTCCCCAGGTTGACCACCTCGCCGATGGTCGCATCGCTCTCAGCCGCCGCGATGAAGCCCGCCGCGGTGTCCGTGGCATAGGTGAAGTCGCGACGCGGATAGAGCGCACCCAGCTTCACGAAGTCCTGCGTCAACGCCTGCGTGATAATCGTCGGGATCACGGCACGGGCCGACTGCCGTGGCCCGTAGGTGTTGAAGGGCCGCACCGTGCTGACCGGCAATCCGAACGAGAGGTAGAAACTCTCTGCCAGCTTATCCGCTCCAATCTTGCTCGCGCTATAGGGCGACTGCCCTTGAAGCGGATGGCTCTCATCCATCGGCACGAAGCGCGCCGAGCCATAGACCTCGCTTGTCGAGGTGTGAACGACGCGCTCCACCCCTAGATCGCGCGCAGCAGCCAGGACGTGATACGTTCCCAACACGTTGGTCTGAACCACATCATACGGATTCACGTACGAGTACGGAATCCCGATCAGCGCGCCCAGGTGGAAGACCACCTGCGCGCCCTCCATCGCCTGGCGTACCGACCAAGGATCCTTGAGGTCGCCGTAGAAGATATCGGTCGCCGCCCGGGCTGCCTCGGACACGTGGTGCAACAGCCCCGCATCATTGCGTGAGTTGTAGTGCGCCATCGCGCGCACCTGCGCACCCCGTCCGACCAACGCCTCGACCAGATGACTCCCGATGAAGCCACTCGCCCCCGTCACCAATACCGACTTTCCTTGCCAATCCATCACAACCTCCTCCGACTCGTTGAGCGCCGACGTCGGCCCCCTAGAACGATGTAAAGTAGTAGTAGTCTGCGCGATCGATCACGCGCGCCAGATCAGACCGAGCGGCGATCAAGACCACGAGATTCCCGAAAATCATACCCACGGCCCCCCATGCGAAGCCCAACGTGACGCCGAGGATCAGACTCGTCACAACGGTCACAGCTGCTCCCCGAGCCAGTGCCAGCAAAGCCGGCACAGGACGTGACAGCGTGATCAGCATCATGCAATCGAAAGCCCCAACAGCCAGCAGCGCACACCCCAGCAGACCACCCACCAGCACAATCGACAGCTCACGGCTCCACGCGAGGCCGAGGAGCTCACCCGAGACGGCCAAACTCACCCCGACCGCAAGCACGATCAGGCCCGTGGCCCCGGCCAACGCAGCAATGAAGCGCTGCTGTTCCTGTTGATGAAACGCCCGCAGCCGCGAGGTAAACGCCTCGGGCCTGTCCGCAGGCGCCTCGTCCTGAAAGGTGTGGACGCGGCGCCAGAAGCGCTGCATCGTCTGCTCAGCTACGCCCCCGACCAGGATATAGGCGATGAGGGCGACGGTCAGCCCGAGCTCGCTCACAGCGATGGCGTCCATCCGTGACATGCCGGCCGGCAACCGCCCGACCCATCCACCGACATGACCCGAGAGCACGCCGAGGATATAGATCACACCATAGGCGAAGTAGGGCGCGAGATTGAGCACAAGCTGCGGCAGTGGCGGCACACGCACGCGGCGCATCCCCGCCTCGTCGGCGTGGGCTGCACCGTCAATGGCGCGCCACATAGCCCAAGCCCCGACCCCAAGCGTCATCAGCGCACCGACCATCGCCGAGAAGCCGATGACCACTTGCCGACTCGAGAGCAACCAGCCCAGCACCACCAGACTCAGGCGACTCCACCCCACACCCAGGGCCAGCGCGATCCCAAACCAATGGACCCGCTTGAAGATCGACAACCCCGCCGACAGCATCCAGAGCGTCGAGAGCACAACATAGGCGCCGAACATCAACGGCACATCGGGCGCCGAGAGCCATCCCAGGGCACGCGAGGTCCAGGCCAACAACCCGCCACTGACGATCACGACGACGAGCGTAATCCCACCGACCCAGCCCACAAAGCGCGCCGCTGCTCGCGCATAGCCCTGACTCAAGTAGCTTGACCCCTTGCGTGCGGCGATCTGGATAAACCCACTGGTCACCAACAGACTCCCAATCGTCGATGCGCTCAAGGTCAGGATTCGCGCTCCCTCCCACTCACCGAACGCTTGATACACGCCGATAATACTCATCAGCAGCACAAGCGGCACGACGCCCAGCGGACCACGAAGGTAGTCCATCATCGCGTCACGTCGCTCATCGGCTACCGGCCCGGACGACGCCGTCGACACCGTCGGCGTGACCGCCACAGGCGTCGCGACGGTCAGGACGTCGGCCACGCCGTCAGCCAAAGCAAAGACGTCGTCATACCCGTAGCGCTGAGCCGCAATGGTGTCGGTCACACCCGCCGACTCCAGCATCGCCGTGATCTGCAGGCCATTCACAGGGGCCGGGCACGTCGCTCGGATCTCGTCAGCCAGCAACTCCACGCTGTCGAAGGTCGTCAGCGGCTGCGCGAAACCGGCTACCGGACCACTCGACTGGCTCATAGATCAACACCCTCGGCCAAGGGCACCGAAACCGGCGATGGCTGAACCCCAGCAGCACGGTTCGACTGCTTCACCCAACGTGCGAGGCGCTGGTACGTCGCCAGATAGGCCGCATTGCACTGCTGCAGGCTGAACTGCGCCAAGGCCTTCTCGCGCGCCTTCCGGCCCAACTCACGTGCCAGGTCCGGATCCCGGAGCAACTGCAGACAGGCGCGTGCCATCTGCTCGGGATGGCGCGGATCCACCACCAGACCACAGCCCTCAAGAGCCTCGCTCACACCGCCCACATCGGTGCCGACCACCGTACGTCCGCACATCATCGCCTCAACGACGCTGTACGGAAAGCCCTCAGAGATGCTGGAGAGCACCACAAAGTCCCCTTCGTTGTAAGCCGCCGCAGCACTGGCCGCGTAGCCGGGGAAATGCACGGTGTCCTGGAGGCCCAGACGATCGCGCAACCCCACCACCCGCTCATAGTACCACTCATTGCCCTTGGGCGCCTTACCATAGAGCACGAACTGCACCTCGGGCATGTCATCATGGACGATCGCCGCCGCACGGACCAGCGTCTCCAGGTCCTTCAGAGGATCGATACGACCCAACCAGACCACCACCGGCGGGGCGTCCGGCGCGCGGTCGAATGTCGCCGGGGTGAACTCCGCAGGATCTGGGCCATTGTAGATCGTCTGAATCGTGGCGGGCTCAGCCCCGACGTAGATCTCCCAGCGGTGATTGTACCGGCTGCCCGGCGCGATCTGGTGTGCACACCAGTAGCTGCCCTCCGTGATCCGCTGCGCAAAGGCGGCCTGGAACGCCTGGTCAAACGGGCTGCTCTCACTGCGCGTCAAGGCGAGCAGGCGCTCGCGCAGATAGACCCCATGCTCGGTCAGGAGAAATGCCGTGTTTGGGCGCCCCGCCGCCACGATGCCCAGTATGCTCGCGAGTCCGGCCGATGCCGCGTGCACCACGTCCACGTGCGGCACCGGAATCGACAGCATCGTCAGCCAGCGGTACAGCAACCGCATCACGTCCGTTGCATCGCTCAGGCTCACCGGCGCTGCGCGCTCGCCGTAAGCCTGCCGATAGCCCGTCACGCTGTGATCGAGAAAGGCCCGCCATACCGAGTGAGAGCGCATCGTGACGTCGTAATCGTGCGTCTCAAAGTAGGTCGCCATCGCCTGAAGCACCTTGACGAAGCGATCCGGATCTGCCTCCGTCTGCCACAACAGCCCCAGGAAGTCGACGAAGAGGGGCATGAAGTCCATCTCGATCGCGCGATCCGGTGCACTGCGCTTCCTGCGGATCACCTCGCGCAGGCTCAGTTCCCGGTGCAGCTCGAGGACCTCACCGGTACCCCACAGCGCGATCGACTGAAGCTCGACCACGTTCTCGGGCAGGGCGTAGACAGGCTCGGCACTGGGGTCTGCCACCAGGCTGATGACCGTGTAGCGCACCTCTGGGGTGCCCCGCACGAGCATATCACACCACGTGCTCACACCGCCCCGGTAGTGAGGGTAGCTGCCCTCCGTGAGCAGGCAGACGCTGAGCGGGGAGGTGATGTCATCCGCCTCCCCGTCCAACCTTTCCGGCTCACGGAGGACCGCCAGTCGATCGGTCATGCTAGGCCTCAGGCTCCCGTCGCCGACGCGTGCCGATCACCACGACAAAACCCGCCAGCAGTGCGAGCAACACCGGAGCCGAGCCCCCCACTGCAGAGGGCGCCGCACTGAGCGCTGCAAGGCTGATCGACGTGGGTACCAGGCGCACGATAGCGGGCGCTGACTCCTCTTTGAAGCAGTCATCAGCGATCGCCGTCACCGCGTAGGTCGTCTCATCCGTCACCTCACTGTCCAAGTAGGTCGTCCCCGCGATCACATCGATCTCGACCACCGTCTCGGGAGTAGACCCGCGATAGATGCGATATCCGAAGACCCCCTCGCTGGGATCCCAGCTCAGACTGCGGGTGCCGTCAGGGTTCACCGTGATCGACAGCCCGGTCACCGCGTCGGGTGCGGTCGCTAGGACCGCCGCGAGCGGCGAGGGCGCTGTCGTTGCGGGAACGAAGAGCGTCTGCCCCGGGGCCATGGAGATCGTGGTGATATTCTGGCCCGCGTAGGTCTCCGTCGTCGCGCTATCGCCGGCGTAGATGATGCCCGTCACAGGTACCTTGACCGTCGGCGGCGCCGTGATCGGCATCGTCAGCGTGATGTCATTCGAGCAGGCGATGATGCCGGAGACACCTGAGGCATCGTAGTCCATCCGCTCCCACATGCGCTGTCCGATCTCCTGCGTGCGCAGGCTCAGGATCGGAACGTCCTCGTGATAGTAGCTGTTGAACTTGCCGTAGAGCGACTCGACGTAGTCACCGAGGAGTGTCTTGTTGCTGTTCGGCGCATCGTAGGCGTAGAGGTTGTTCATATGGAACATGGTCGCGTTGATGTTGAAGTCGAGCAGGAACCCCAACGCCTGGTCCGTGATCAGATCGAGCAGTTCCTCGTACGTGTAGCAGAGGTTCTCCGGGCTCGGATTGTTGTAGTAATTCTGGCAGTAATAGACGTTGTTGATCGCATCGTAGACCATATTGTAGTAATCGGTCTCCTGCTCGGGCGTGCTGGCAAAGTAGAAGATGTTGTTCGCCAGCCGCGGCACCAGCAGCAGATCCGGTTGCCCGGGATAGGGCGTCAGCCCGGTATTAGGGGTCGGATTGTTGTAGCCCGGCTGTGATGCGTTCGCGAGGATGTAGCGGATCCCCAGATCGTAGGCCGTACTGACCAGGTTGTAGTTGTTGAGGCCACTGTAGGCTCCGGTGAGCAGCGTATCGGTCACGTAGTCCGTGAAGCCGAGCCGTTCGGCGACCTCGGTGTTGCTCAAGATCTCCGTGCGAACCAGATCAACCGTGGCACTATCGAGGTCCTCGTGGCTGTAAGTATGGTTCAGCCAGACGAAGCGGCCCTCGAGCTCGCTCGCGCGCGCGCTCAGACTGCCGGCAGCGACATCGCCGTTACCGTCCAGGTCCAGCAGCACCCCTTCGCCGTTGAAGGGCATCTCGATCTTGAAGTCGCCGGCGTTGGGCGCGGTGCTGGTGAACTCGTCCATCCACGAGACGAGGTTATCGAGGTCTTCGGCAACCAACCGGAAACCATCATCATAGTAGACCGTGTGGCTGATGGGATCCCAGCGATCGCCGAACGAGAGGATATCGTCGGGCTGCGGGACGAAGTAGAGGTGCCGCTCGCCGAGGAAGATCCCCCGGGTGGCCCAGTTGATGATCCCATAGGGCCACAGACGTCCGTGGAGGCTGACCGGCGGCGTAGCCGGATAATAGGCCGAGGCCGTCACCACGAGGTGCTCGCCGGCGTTGGTCGGGGCGAAAATGCCCATCACCGTGGCGCCACTACCCTCAACTTGCCACAGCGGCGTGAAGTCCGCACCCGCTGCCGGTGTGGCCAGATAGGTGTAGCCGCCCGTGAGTGTAAGCGTGACATCGGGCCTGAGGTAGTCGAAGACCTCGTTGCCCGGAGCGGTCATCGTGGTCGTGACCGGGCTGAGCGTACCGCCGGCGAAGTCCAACCCATACTGGGTCGCCTCAGGGTACGCATACCAGGTCACCCGTCGCACCGCGAAGTTGCGCTCATAGGCACGAATCAGGTTGCGCTCATCCTCCGTAAGCCCCTGCTGAAGCTGCAGGGGATCATCGGGGTCGGGATCCTGTGGCCACCAGACCGTGTTGTTCCCCACGAAGATAGCGTAGTAGTAGCCGTGGTCCACGCCATCCCACAGCATCGCGTCGGTGACGAGCGGCGCCGAGCCCGCTGTGCGTTCATTGACATCGATCACGTCGTAGGGGATCCCGAGGATGTCCAGATATCCGGTCATCATCTGGTTGATCCCATCGGGATAATCGACGCCCTCGATCTGGATGACGCTATCGAGAATCACCAGCACTTTCATCTCCTTCGTCGGCGACTCGACCACCTGCAGCGACGTCGTCGCATCGAGCGCCATCCGTCCCATCCGCCCCGTGGGGGACGGCTGGAGCTGATAGACCGGGTACTCCGCTGGAACGGCAGGGGGAGCGACACTCCCCTGTCCCGGCGGCAGGTTCACATCTGCACGCACCGGAGCCGCAAACCCGGAGACCGCCAACACAACCAGCAAGACCATTCGACTGACAAGACCCATCCTGCCCTTCATCGTTTCCTCCAACATTATCCGCGCACACCGCGCTTCACACGCTATTGGATGCCTGCTGATCACACTATGGCTGTACCTGATGGCAGATCGTTGTCAATATAGGCGCAACGTAGATTGCGTCAGTAGGGCATCGTGTCTCTAACTATCCATCATTATAAACCCTATTTATAAGATTGCAATAGTGTAAAAGTACTAGGCACGATAGCTGCCTGTGGAGCAGCGCCCCAACGCAGCATGTGGTACCGGCTACGCCTCGACCTGGATCGAGGAGAGGAAGCGCACGTAGGCCTCGAGCGGCACCTGAGTCTCCGCGACCGCGGAGAGATGCTGAAACTGCGCCACGACCCGATCGAAGTTGTCCGCTTTGCTAAGGTCCAACCATTGCCCGGAGAACGGATAGCCGTAGATCGGGGCGTCGGCGCGGGTGAGCAGATCGATAACGTCCGGCATGTCGCAGTATTGGTGACACGGTATGTGGCGGAACACCGCGGGAGAGACAACGTAGACACCGGTGTCGACCAGGAAGGAGAGCGTCGGCTTCTCCCGGCAACGGGTCACTCGTCCGTTCGCATCCGTGTCGATCACGCCGAACTCGACCTTGTACTCCCGCGCGTAGAGCGCCATCGTGAGGGCAGCCTCACGGGCAGCGTGGGCCAGATAGAGCGCCTGGAAATCCAGATCGGTCAGCACATCCGCACCCATCACGAGTAGGGGTTCATCAACGGTCCGGAAGGCGTCCAGAGAGCCCGCCGTGCCCAACGGCGTCTCCTCCCGCAAGTACCGGATCTCTATACCCAGACGCTCCCCCGTGCCGAAATAGGCCTCAAAGAGCTCTGCCAAGTAGTTCACGACGAGTGTAATCTCATCGAAGCCCGCCTCGCGCAACTGACAGAGGATGATCTCCAACACCGGATAGTCGCCCAAAGGGATGAGAGGCTTGGGCAGAACTTTGGTAAAGGGCGCAAGTCGTGTCCCGCGATTCCCCGCCATGATCAAGGCTTTCATCTCGGCCCCCTTATGAGTACAGACTCGTGGTGGCGCAGGTCCGCAGCACCTTCATAGGGCCCGACCTGGCGGGGGACAGGATCCTTCCGCCAGGTCGACGGTGAAGCAACCGTAGCCACATGCCGGCACGTTCTCCTACGGCCCGTTCGGGCGCGTCACGTCCCGTCTCCGGACCAGCCAGAGGGTCAACAGAAGCAGTCCGGGCACCCACCCACCCCACAGCCCGGATCTGGCGTCCAGGCCGATGGGGCCGACCGCCGTAGGTCCGGCGGTATAGGCGGGTTCGGATGATCGCTTCCAACAGTCATCCCCCACCGCGATCACGGCGTAGTACTGACCCGCCGCGCCCTCCGTATCGGTGTAGACCGTGCTCGCTGTCGTGGTGATCGGCTCGCCCAAGGTGAAGTTGGCCACGCTTCCGCGGTACACTCGATAGGCGAGGGCCGTCATCGGGGCGCCCGCCGTATCTGCCGTGATGGCATCCCAACGCAGCTCGTTGCCCCCACTGACAGCAGCCACCAGCAGGTTCTGAACCTTTGCCGGCGTGGTCGGGGCCTCCCCAGTGATCGTCACGATCTTACCCGGTGCCATGCTGAGATACGAGATGTCCTGCCCGGCGTAGCCCTCGTGATCGTCGCCGTACTCGATGCCCGTGAGCGGGACCCGGACCGGCGACGGCGCACCGGAGAAGGTCGGATAGGTCACGGTGATCCAGTTGCCGCAGCCGATGACGCCCGACACATCCGAGACATCATAGTCCATCCGCTCCCACATCCGCTCCCCGATCTCCTGGGTCCGCAGGCTCAGGATGGGCACGTCATCGTTGTAGAGTGCGTTGTACTTGCCGTAGAGCGACTCGACGAAGTCTCCCATCAGCGTGTTGGACATAGTCTCGGAGTACTGGTTGAGGTTGTTCATGTGAAACATCGTCGGATTGATGCTGAAGTCGAGCATGAACCCCAGCGCTTGGTTGGTGATCAGCTCCACGATCTCCTCGTACGTGAAGCATGGCACCCAGCCGCCAGCGACGTTGTACGTGGGACAATAGGGTCCAGTCCTCGGATCAATCATGAAGTTATAGGCGTCGTGCTGCTCCACTGGCGTCGTGGAATAGTAGAAGACGTTATTAGCGTAGCGGGGCACCTGCAACAGGTCGGGTTCGTCAGGATGCGGGATCCCGGTGTTGGGTGACGGATTCCGATACTCTGGAACAGACCAGTTCACGAGCAGATGGCGCACACCCAGGTCGTAGATCGTCGTGATGACATCCGTGTTCGTGATTCCGGCATAGCTCCCCGTCAGCAGAGTTCTCGTGGTGTAGTCAAGGAATCCAAGGTTGATCGCCGCCTCCGTGTTGAAGAGCGTCTCGGTGTAAGCTCGCGCGGCGGTCGCCTCATACAACTCGAAATGGGTATATGTGTGGTTGAGCCAGACAAAGCTCTTCTGCAGGTCAACGGCCCTCTGGGTCAGAGTGCCCGGCCTTGGAGGGCTGAGCCGATTATCCCGGTTTTCGCGGTCCTCTTCTGTCCCCTCTCCATTGAAAGGCATCTCGATCTTGAAGTCCGCGGCATTGGGGACCGTGGTGGTCATCGTGTGCATCCAAGCGACCAGGTTGTCGAGGTCCGTGACGCGAAGACGATAGTCGTCTTCATCAACCCCGTGAGTGTCGGCGTTCCAGTGATCCCCCCAGGCAAATACATCATCCGGCTGTGGCACGAAGTAGAAATGGCGTTCGCCAAGGAAGACCCCCTTCGTCGCCCAGTTGATGATGCCATACGGCAAGGTGTGAGCATGGACATTGGAGGGCAGCGCAACGATATGATCAGAGCTCGCCGTCATCACCATATGCTCGCGCCCATCGCCCGGACGATAAATCGCCAGGATGGTATGGCCTGTGAGAGGATCCACCAGCAGTGGCGTCGTCTCACCACCCGACAGCGCGTCTGCCGACGACAGGATGTAGTTCGTGCCGGTGATGGACAAGGTCGCGCTAGGCTGTAGGTAGTCGAAGACATTCTGTCCGGCAAGGGTCAGTTTCATGTCAATCGGGGTGCTGATCCAGCCCGTCTTCGCTGTGAGCCCATAGACCTCTGGTGGCCACGGCCAAGCCTGCCAGGTGACACGACGCACACCAAAGCGGCGTTCGTAGGTGTCGATCAGCGTCCGCTCACTCACGGTGAGGCCCGGATCCCACACGAGGTTGGTTGATACAAAGACGGCGTAGTAGTAGCCATGACGTACTCCGTCCCACAGATCCGTATCTTCGATCGTAGCATCTCCATCTACGTCCCACACATCATACGGAATCCCGAGTATGTCGAGATAGTCGAGGATGACCAAGTTCTCATTCGTCACCGGATCACTATCCAGGATCACCAGCACGCGCATATCGAGCAACGGATCGGTGATGATCACATCCGGGACCGCATCGAGTGCCGCCAGAAGCGTCATCCGCGTCGGAGATCGCGGCACGATGCTCGGGGCACGAGGCTCCAGTAGATGCTGCGGGACTTGCCCGCCCTCAGGAGGCACATTCCGATCCGCCATCACGGGCTGCGCCAACACCGCAGCCAACAACGACACCACCATCAGCATACGTACGATCGCCCTGATGTTCATTGCACCTCCCACCAGATTGAGCAGAGGATCACACCTCAGTTGACCCCAAGGCCATCGATGGGTTCCGGGCAACAGAGCGCTGATGCTGCGAATCGCCCGAACGACCGGTGGCTGACGCCAAACCACACTTGTCACGCCAGACAGGCACAGCCTGCTCAGTCAGAGAAACAACGGCGGTGAGATATCTCGTTGCCTCGACCTACGATCACGCGCAGCGGCTAAAACGACACAAAAAGACGCTACGCAGCCGTCGCAGGGCATGCCAAGCAGAGTGGGCGCCGACCACGAGCTGGCCCCGGATCGATAGTGCGCCTTCGTCGTGGTCCTGGCCGCGTAGCGGCGCGAAGTGGGCGCCGCATCAAGAAGGGTGCTACGTAGAAGAACTAAGCTCCGGCCAACGAGAGGTGTGTGCCGACCGGCATGCATCAGGTTAGACCTAGTCCCACGAGCGCAATATCTAACCTAATTATACATCCGACCTGCAGTGGATGCAAGCAAGTCCTCGCCAACCCAGGGCTTATCAATTCTCTGACAAGAGAGGTGAATCGTGCTAGAATAGCGATAGAGTCAGGTGAAGCGCGGAGGTGCTGAGGTGAACGAAGGGGAAGCATTGGCGAGTCCGAGCTTGATGGAGGCATTGCGGCGCGTG
>JAXGUU010000088.1:0-12562 GCA_040774145.1 Anaerolineae bacterium | reverse complement strand
TTCAGAGAGGTCGACTGGGAGATCGCCTTTGATTGGCTGAGTCGGCAGAGCTCACTACAGCTGACGACCGAGCAGACAACCGCCATCCGCACGGCGCTCACGAAACGAGTCAGTATCCTTACCGGCGGTCCGGGTACGGGGAAGAGCACGATTCTCGGCAGCCTCATCGATCTGCTGCGGGCGAAGGGCAAGAGCGTGCTCCTTGCAGCGCCTACAGGTCGGGCCGCCAAACGGTTGAGCGAGACCACGGGCCTCCCGGCCAAGACGATCCATCGGCTCCTGGAGTTCAGCCCGGGGCCAAGCGGCGCCTTCCTACGTGACCGTGACCGGCCACTCGATACCGATCTGGTCGTCATCGATGAGGTATCGATGATCGACATCCTGCTGATGAACCATCTCCTGAAGGCCGTGGAGGCAGGTACGCACCTGCTGCTCGTGGGTGACATCGATCAGCTGCCATCCGTCGGCCCGGGCAACGTGCTGCGCGATCTGATCCAGAGCGGAACACTGCCGGTCACGCGGCTTCAGACCATCTTCAGGCAAGCCGAGGAGAGCTCCATCGTCGTGAATGCCCACCGGATCAACCGCGGTGAGCCACCGCGCTTCGGTGAGGAGACGTCCGATTTCTACTTCTTTCGGCAGCCCGACCCCGAGTTGGCGGCAGACCTCCTGATCGACATCGTGGCACGCCGCATTCCCGCGAAGTTCGGGCTCGACCCCCTGTGGGACGTGCAAGTCCTCTGCCCGATGCACCGTGGCGCCTGCGGTGTGACGGCCCTGAACCAGCGACTGCAGGCCAAGCTCAACCCACACGCTGACGCGAAGCCCACCTTGCACCAAGGGGCGCACGCCTTCCGTCTGGGCGACCGCGTGATGCAGACGCGCAACGCCTATGAGCGCCAGGTCTTCAACGGGGACATGGGCGTGGTGACGCACGTCGATACCGAGGAGCAGAGCATCACCGTCTCCTTCGACGGAGCTGAGGCGGTGTATGAAGCGTCGCAACTCGATGAGCTCGTGCACGCCTACGCGGTGAGCATCCACAAGTCCCAGGGATCGGAGTTTCCCGCTGTCGTCATTCCCGTGCTGACACAGCACTACGTCATGCTCCAGCGTAACCTGCTCTACACAGCCGTCACGCGGGCACGGGGCCTCGTCGTTCTCGTGGGCGACCGTCGCGCGATCGCCATCGCCGTGCGCAACCATCGCGTGACGCAACGCAACACGCGGCTGGCCGAGCGACTGTCTGGTGGAGGTGCCGCGCCCGCGTCAGCCGCAACGGACCTTGTCTATCCCTGATCAGAGCTTGCGTTCCCTCGGCAGCGTGGTATAATTGATCTTGGTTGAGGATGATGCGGGTGTAGTTCAGTGGTAGAACGTCAGCTTCCCAAGCTGAATGTCAGGGGTTCGAACCCCCTCACCCGCTCAAACAGGAACGCCGCAGACGAATCGGTCTGCGGCGTTCTGCATGCCCTGCCTTGGGCAGGCCTAGACCAGAACCGCGGTGATCAGTCCACTGCTCAGCAGCAATACCATACCGGGCCACAGCGCGCGCCGCAGGCCATCGGATCCGACGGCAAGTGCGAAGCCCCCCTTGACCAGTGTGTTCGTCGTGGCTGCCAGCACGATAGCTCGCGTCGCCACCTCATAAGTCAAGCCCTGCTGACTCAGGTCCACGATGGATAGGGTGATCGCGTTGACATCCGCAATGCCCGACAGCACGCTGGAGATGTAAACGCCGAGGTCGCCGAAGTTGACCTGGGCCGCACGAGAGACGACCAAGACTACCGCGTAGATCGCGCCGAACCTTAGGGCCGGCCCCAACTCGAACGGATTCGAGAACTCGCCGCTGTCTGGCTCGGTTGACCACTGGACGAAGTAGAGGTAGGCGCAGTAGAGCAGCCCAACCACCGCGGCGCTGACCATCGGCAGGAGCAGCCGTTGCGCCAGCGACGGGGAGAGCGCCGCCACGACAACCAGAATACGGATGAACATCACCACCCACGCCAACAGCACCGCCAGAGCAAAGGGGCGCGAGAGCTCCTCATTGACCTTGCTGCGGCGGGCGAGGCTGAGCGTCACCGCCGTACTGGAGGCAATGCCCCCAAGGATGCCCGTCAACCCGATGCCGCGACGCTTGCCGACCAGCTTGATGAGCACATAGCCCAGAAAGCTGATGCCGCTGATGAAGACGACCATGAGCCAGATGTTGTAGGGATTCAGCACGTCGAGGGGTTCAGGACCATACGTCTGATTGGGTAGCAGCGGCAGGACGATGACGCTGATCACAGCGAACTTGACCATGGCGTAGATGTCCTCGCGCGTGATGCTGTGCGTGAAGGTCCTGAACTCGTGCTTCATCGACAGCAAGGCAGTCACTGCCACGCCGAGCGCTGCAGCCAGAGAGACCGAGCCCCAGTAACAGAGCCCCCCTGTCCCGTACGTGACGATCACCGACATCTCTGTCGTCATGCCGGGCTTGCCAATTGCGAGGTCCGCGTGATAGGCCAGTGCGAGCAGCACGCCCAACACCACCAGCCCACCGACAAAGGGAATCGCTGATGCGGCGTCTCCGCCCGCCGCCGCGAGGACGAAACCAGCCAGGCTTATGAGGGCAAAGGTGCGAGCACCGGCGAAGAGCTTGCCTTCCGACTCGTCAAAGGCTGACTCACGTTGGACGCCGATCAGCACCCCGATGCCCAGCGCCAGGACAAAGCGATAGAGGTCACCACCCATCCGACGTACCTGCCATCACGTCTGGCCTGACTTGCGCCACAACCACGCCAGCAACAGCCGCCACCTCAGACGCCACCAGGTCCGGATGGCACCACGCCGTCGCGAGCTGGATAGATCCGGCTCGGACCGGTACCAGGCATCGACGTAGAACTCTGTGAGGTCCTGAATCTCATCAGCGGCGGGTTCGATGATCTCCTCCCCCGTAAAGCCGCGCGCCTTGCCGATGGCGGCCACGCGTTGCTGGAGCGCTGCCGCAAGTTCGTGCGGCGTATCACCCTGGCGGACCGACACACGCAGACGTCGAGCGTAGACCCGTAGGCGCCGGTGCAGACGCTGGGCCATACCCTCGGGTCGATCTATCAACAGCCGAGCGCTATCCACGCCCGTCGTCACACCCACCACCGCAACCACCGCACCAACTCCGAGTAGGGCCCACTGCAGGACAACCCAGTTCACCGTGCTGGACTCAGGCTCCTGAACCAGCGGCACCACCGGCCCCGAACGCTCAGGCCAGACGATGGGTTCTTCCTCTCCGGGGCGATTGATCGGGGGGCGACCGCCGGTCGGCTCAAACTCGATCCACCCGTAACCGGGGAAGTAGACCTCGACCCACGCGTGAGCGTCGGCTCGGGTCACGACATAGCGGGCCTCCATCGCGTCATAGCTGCCACCGGCGTATCCCACGACCATGCGCGCAGGTAGGCCTGCGGCGCGCGCCAGAACCACCATAGAAGTCGCGTAGTAGTCACAGTACCCTTCCTGCAGCTCGAACAGAAAGTAGTCGGCGATGTCCGTGCTCAGCCCCGGGACGGGCACGTCGAGATTGTAGGGAAACTCCCGCAGATACTGCTCTATCGCGAGTGCGCGATCATATGGTGTGGGCTCAACAGCCGTCAACGAGCGCCCTAGGGCCGTGACGCGCTCCGGCACGGAGTCCGGCAGCTGCAGGTAGCGGTCAAGAATCCACTGCGGGTACTCGACCGATGCTTCGCGGAGCTGCTCTTCCGTCGCTACCGTCCGCATCGAGTCGGCACGATAGCCGCGCGCTGATGTGGTCGCAGCGAAGAACTCATCGGGCCTTCGCATGGCGACGGCAAATTCCTGATCTACGGACACCAGCAGGCCATCGACAAAGACCAGATCACCTGTCTGGTCACCGATGACTTGGACCGACTGTCGTAAGGGACGCAGGTGATCACCCTCAATCGAGGTCAATACCTCTCCTGCCTCAAAATCAACGACGTGGGCGCTACTGGTGGCCCATCCGCGTCCGAAGTAGTAGTCGTAGGTGTGGCTGCGCCAATAGTGCCGCGGCACCGAATCCAGGAAGTAGGATGGGTCAGGAACGGGAGCAAGCTCGCCCGTCGTGACGATCATCACCACGATCCTTGACAGCTCGGGGCCCGATCCGATGAGATGACGCTGCGGCAGGTCTGTGGACGTAGCAGCCTGCACGGGCCGCACCGGTCGAGGCTCAGGGCGCTGCTGCAGACCGAGACCCTCAGCGACAATCTCCGTGCGAGTCTCTTCCTCCTGAACGGTCAACTCACGTACCCAGTTCGTGATGCGCTCAACCGTGATCGACGGAGCGATCGCAGATGCCAGCACGAGCGCGATCGAGACACCGGTGGCAGCTACGGCCACGTCTCCCCACAGTCCGTGAGAGAAATCCACACCTCGCTGTACCCAGCTCTCCTCGCGCGCGTGGTGGCTCATCAGGGCCATGAGCACAAGCGTGATGCCCAGTATCGGCAGGAAGACGTAAGGACTTGTGCCCGTGTACGAGAGCACGAAGCTGAGCACCAGCCCACCCGGCAGGATCCCGAGTAGAGGGCGATGGTGGCGGCGGACAACGAATCCTGCCCAGGCACTGATCGACCATATCACCATGCCCCAGACCATCGGCGGGCCGATGATATCCAGCGGGGCCGACCTCGTCATGAGTCCCGAGGTCCAGGTGATCGTGCGGCTCACAAGGGTCCCCATATCGCGCCAGAGTGCGAGGTAGAGCGTAGGAAGAGCCGCCCAGTTGGGCGTCTGCTCAGCTAGGTACCACTCGACGAGTTCCCACAGCAGCCGCAGCGCCGCCTGAACGATCTCGACGAGGCGCCCCTCGAGACTCCCGACGCGGATCAGCAGATACTCGACACCAGCGACCAGGGTGAGCAGAGCCGCCAGCCACCCTTTCATCGGCAGCAATGCCAGGATCCAACCCACCGCACTGCCGATGATCGCTACGGAAAACATCAGCCCGGACTCCAGGTTGGTCACAGCCTCAAGCACGCCACCGATCATACTCAGAACCAACACCAACAGCAGCGCAAAGATGATCAATGCCTTGGGCCCAAGCGCGCCGATCATCGAGCCCACCATTCCCTTGCGACCGTTGCTCATGCCAACACCCTCCAGGCCACCGGCTCCTCTTGTCGAACCGCGATCGCCTTGCCCGTTCCCGAGACACGCCACTCGAGCTGACCCTGCCGACCCGGACGCACCTCCGGAAGATCCAACACATCCTTGGTGATCTCATAGTAAGCCACACGCAGATTGGCCAAGGCGGCCTTCACGGGATCCATCGTCCCCGACCCACCAAACGAGACGGGATCCAGCAACATCACCGTCGGGACAACACCGCGACGAATCATCGTGACCAGCTCCTCCACCCAAGCTGTCTCAGGCGAGGGCGTGATCAGAACCAGGCTCGCACGCTGCCCGATACTGGGGCCCACCCGCGCCAGCACCTCGGCAAACGGGGTCTCCCCGCGAGTCACAAGGGCCAAGGAACGCAGGATCTCCCATCGCTGACCCTCACCCTCCGCGGGCGGCATCCAGACCAACTCCTCTCCCTGAGCCACAATCCCCACCGCACGTCGCATTCTCACCCCGCGGTCGGCCAAGGACGCCGCAAGAACGACGCCATGCTCATCGGTCAGGTCTTCATTCACGCCCACCTGGACATGCTCATCCATATCGAGGACGATCCACCAATCGCCCGATGGCGTGCTCTCGAACTGCCGCACAAACAGCTCGCCGTGCCGGGCCGATGTACGCCAGTGAATGTGCCGCTGGCTGTCCCCGGTCGTGTATTCGCGTACGGTCGCAGCGCTCACCGTGCGATCAACGATATTGGCCCGAGGTCGCGCCTCGCCGGACCGCCCCCCGGGCGCCACCTCGATGCTCGGCAAGGGCGCAATGGGCGGCAACACCAGCAACGGCAGGGAAGCCGGGAAGTCGATGGTGGCGGAGAAGATGCCGAAAGGATCGCCGGTGCGGAGTTGCGTCGGCCCCAATGTGAAGAGCCCTCGCCGCTGACATACCGCCTCCGTGTGCCAGCGAATGAGATCAAATGAGGAGATACCCGTGCCGCGACTGATCAAGTAGCCAGGCAGCGTCGATTGATCGAGAACCTCAACCCAGACCCCGGGTGCCCAGCCGCCGTTGTGAACCGTGAACCGTTCGATCAGCCGATCACCGACCTGGGCCCAGCCGAAGCGCATCTGACGTGTAAGGTCCAAGTGCCTCATCAACGAGCGCGTCCAGAACCAACTCCCAATGAGGACGCCGCCCAGACCAACGATCAGAATGCGCCAGCCGCGGTAGGGCTCAAGCAGCTGCGTCACCACCACGACGAGCAGTAGGATCGGCACCAACCAAGCGCGCAGCTCCATCTTGGACTGGCGACCAGGCGCATCAGGATCCTGGGCGTCACCACCGTCATGGGGAACCGGCAGCGATGCCTCGCGTCGCTCTCGCTTCAAACGTCCTTCACGTGCCACACATCACCTCGCATCCCTCCAGCCCACACCCTCAGGCTTGCGCCCGCACGCGTGTCGGCTCAGGCATCGGTAGCTGCTCCAGGATCACGTCGACAATCTGCTCAGCGAGCACATTCCGAAGCCGCGCACTTGGGCTGATAATCAACCGGTGGCTCAGCACATAGGGCGCGACGAACTTCACATCGTCGGGAAGGGCGAAGTCGCGGCCGAACATGGCTGCACGAGCCTGCGCCGTTCGATAGAGCGTCAGACTCCCACGCGGGCTCGCGCCCAAGTAGACATCCGGATGCTGCCGCGTCTGCTGTACGAGCCGCACAGCGTACTCCTTCACCGAGGGCGACACGAAAACGGCACGAACCGCCTCCTGCGCTGCGAGCAAGTCCTCCGCAGATGCCACCGGTTCCAGATCCACGACCGGATGGCGATACTGCTGGCGATCGAGTACCTCGATCTCATCACGCAGGGCAGGATAACCCAGATCGATCCGCATCAGGAAACGATCCAGCTGTGCCTCAGGCAACGCATAGGTCCCTTCATACTCGATAGGGTTCTGAGTCGCTAGAATCACAAAGGGTTCAGGCAGGGCATGGGTCACGCCGTCTACGGAGATCTGTCGTTCCTCCATGGCCTCCAGCAGAGCCGACTGCGTCTTGGGTGTCGCTCGGTTGATCTCATCCACAAGCACGATCTGCGCCATAATGGGTCCGGGCTGGAACTCAAACTCGCGGGTTGCCTGGTTGTAGATCGAGACGCCCGTGACATCGCTGGGCAACATGTCCGGCGTGAACTGAATGCGCCCAAAGGTACAGCCGAGAGAGCGCGCCAGGCTTCGCGCGAGCATCGTCTTGCCTACTCCGGGCACATCTTCGATCAACAAGTGCCCCCGGCTCAGCAGGCCGATGATGGCAAGCTGCACAACCGAGGACTTGCCTACGATGACGTGCTCCACATTGGCGACCAGCCGGCGGCTAAGCTCCTGAACGTTGACGTCGACCATCTAGACCTCCCTATGTGTATGAGCTATCAAGAGACCGTTCCCTTACGAATGCGGAGGACGCCACGACACTGCTACCACCCTCGCTGGTGAACGCTCCAATTAACGCTATAACTATAACACAAAAAAGCATGGAGGCACGCGATTCGTGGAAAAATCATCGATGAGACACCACCCGGGTGAGCGCGACCCTATCGCGGACTGGAGACATCAAGAGACTCAGCAGCTGCCTGACGGCCCGGCTACGCTAGTGAGCTTCCCGGGTACCATCACCTTCGGGGCGGCGCACGCCGCGCTCTTCGGTGCTGTGCGCCGGATCCGGGAGGCAGAGGTCTTCGTCTCGGGACCGGGAGCTGCCCCCACCGCCGTCTGGGCAGCACGCTCAGGCGCCCGAGTGGTGACGTGGCACGAGCACGTCGCCGAGCACCTCTCGGTGAAGCACAGCCTTGCCGAGAACGGCCGCCGCGCCCATCAAGCCTGTCTCCGTTGGGACTTTGCGGACCTCGTGCCCCGCACTGTCGATCTGGCGCTTGTGCACCTACCGCGCGGGCGAGAGCGGCAGCGGGAGGCCCTTCGACTCGGGGTCGCCATGCTAGGTCCTGGCGGTAGGCTGGTTTTCGTAGGCGCGACCCGTGAGGGGGTAAGGGCTGCCCTGCAGGATGCGACGGAGCTCTGCGGTTCGACGGGCATCGTGAGCCGCAAGGGTGGCTACCACGCCGGCATGGCCTATGCGCCGCAGGCGTCACTCCCGCTTCCCACCGTGGACCTTGGCGAACACGAGATCGAGCTTGACGGGCTCCCCACCCTCGTGCGAAGCTATGGCGGCGTCTTCGCCCACGATCGACTCGACGCCGGGGCTGCGGCGTTGATCGAAGCCATGCAGATCGGAGCCGGGACCGAGGTCCTGGATCTCGGCTGCGGTACGGGGCTCGTCAGCCTCGCTGCGCTGCGGCGAGGCGCGGCGGTGACGGCGACCGATGTCTCAGCACGTGCCGTGGTCAGCACCCAAGAGACGTTGGCAGCCAACCGCCCCACGTTGGGCCATCCATCCGGCGAGCCACAGATCCATCTGTGCTTGGGGGCAGCGGCGGTGCGCTCGTCCAGCGTCGACACCGTCATCACCAACCCACCCTTTCACCGTGGACACAGCATAGCCCTCGACGTCGCGCAGCTCTTCGTGCAAGAGGCCGCTCGTGTGCTGAGACCAGGCGGTCGCCTCTTTCTGGTAGCCAACAACTTCCTCAACTACCGTCCCTGGCTGGAACACCACCTGACCGCTGTCGAGGTCATCTCCGAGACCCCGACCTTCCACGTCTGGACCGCACAGAGATAACGCGTCTGGACAAGTCGCCGTGCTGCTCTATGATGGAGTCAGTGCTGTATCCTTTCGACATACGGAGGCCATGCCCATGACTGAACCGCTTGAGCTCTTCTTCGCACCCCAAGGTGTCGCCATCATCGGGGCCAGCTCAGACCCAACCAAGCTCAGCCACGGCGTCGTCCGAAACCTCACAGCCTGTGGCTATCCCGGGCCGATCTATCCGGTCAACCCCAAGGGCGGCGAGATCCTCGACCTGAAGGTCTACCCGACGATCGAGACCGTGCCCGATCCTGTGGACCTCGCCGTCATCATGATTCCGGCGCCCTACGTTCCCGATGCGCTTCGCTCCTGCGGGGAGCGGGGCCTCCGGGCGGTCATCGTCATTACCGGAGGCTTCAGAGAAGCCGGACCCGAAGGGGCGGCGCTCGAGGCCGAGCTCAATGCCATCGCCGACCAGTATGGGATGCGCCTGATCGGCCCGAACTGCGTCGGCGTAATGGACACCCACCTGCCGCTGGACACGACGTTCATCTCGGCCATGCCACGACCCGGGCACATCGGCTTCGTCTCGCACTCCGGCGCCATCGCCGGCGGCACCGTCGATTGGGCTCGGTCGGTCGACGTGGGCTACAGCCGCGTCGCCAGCCTGGGGAATCAGGTCGACGTCGACATCGCGGATGGTATCCGGATGATGGCTTCGGATCCCAACACCCGCGTGATCAACGTCTACGCGGAGGGACTCCCGAACGGACGCAGGTTTGTCGAAGCGGCGAGCGAAGTCTTCCGACACAAGCCCATCGTGATGCTCAAGGCAGGCCTGACCTCGTCGGGCACGCGCGCCGTGGCATCCCACACGGGTGCGCTCGCGGGCAATGAGCAGGCCTACCTGGCCGCCTGCCGGCGCGCCGGCGTCCTGGTCGTGGACTCACTCCAAGCACAGAACGACATCGCCATCGCGCTGGCATCGCAGCCGCTCCCTGAGGGCAACCGCGTCGCGATGCTCACCAACGCCGGTGGTCCGGCGGCCCTGGCTGCCGACGAGCTGGACCGTTGGGGGCTGACGATGGCGAATCTTGCGCCGGAGACCATTGAACAACTCAAGACCGTGACACCGCGGGGAGCGCAGCTGGGTAACCCTGTCGATATGTTGGGCGGGCCGCAAGCGGACATGTACAGCGCGGCAGGAAGACTCCTGTTGCAGGACCCCAACGTCGATATGTTGATGGCGATCTTCGTCCCACAAGCGATCACGCCTGTCATTGAGGTCGCCGACCACGTCATAGCTGCAGCCGAAGGGGCGGAAAAACCTGTCGTCTGCTGCTTGGTCGGCGGGGAGAGCATCACCGACGCGGTGCGCAAGCTGAATCGCAGCGGGGTCCCCTTCTATCAGGATCCCAACCGCGCCGGACGAGCGCTGGGCGGGCTGTGGGCCTATCGGCATTTGCGCAGTCGACCGGAGACGCAGCCGCGAGAGATCACCGACGTTGATCAAGCAGCTGTTCGTGCCCACCTCGCAGACACCTGGTCACGGTCGGGCGCCGGCTTCCTGGACGCTCAACAGTCAGCCCAGATCGCCGCGGCCTACGGCATACCGGTGCCCCCGTCGGGGACCGCTGCGACGGCGGAAGACGCCGTGGCGCTCGCCGGTTCGCTAGGATACCCCGTGGCGATGAAGCTCATCGCGCCGGGCATCGTCCACAAGGCCGATGTCGGCGGTGTACGCCTTGGACTGCATGATGCCGCGGCGGTCCGGTCGGCCTTCGGCGAGCTGACCGCCGGCTACGAGAACGCCCACGTCTTCGTACAGCAGATGGCACCCCGTGGTCAGGAGGTCATCCTGGGTCTCCAGGCCGATGAGCAGTTCGGGCCTGTGCTGATGTTCGGTATGGGGGGCACACTGGTTGAGGCACTCAGGGACGTCGCCTTTCGGCTCGCTCCAATCAATGCTGAGGATGCCCACAGCATGCTGGCGGAGACTGCCGCAGGCAGGATTCTCCAGGGGATCCGCGGCATGAAAGCGCGCGACATCGAGGCCGTCATTGACGTGCTGCGCCGCGTCGGCCAACTCGCCCTCGATTTCCCGTGCATCGACGGACTCGACATCAACCCACTGATCGTGGGCGAGGCCGGCCATGGTGTGTGGGCAGTCGACGTCAGAGTGTCGCTCGGTGGCGAGCCGGGGTGACCTCAGTGCCGGATAGCGTTCACAGACTCCCAGCATTCGCAAGCGGTTCGGCTCTCGTCACCACGTAGCAGCCGGCCCTCGTAGTGATCGGCGCCGGCGACGGGCACCCAACCGGAGAGCGACATAGGATAGGCAGGATCGTCTGCGGAGATCCACACGCCGTTCAGCCGGCGTGCGAGATGCACGTGCGAGGCGTCGGAGACGCCGCCCTCACATGAGGGATGGCCGATCCGGTCACCGGCCTTCACCTGGGTCCCGGCCTCGACACGCCCTTGTGCAGCGATGTGCATGTACAGGATCACCCAGCCTGTGCCGGTGAAGCCGTCGCCATCCAAGTCCTGCAGGACCATCCCATCGTCACTGTGGACGATCAGGCCGTCAGCAACCGCCGTCACCCAGCGCCGGCTCACGGCACATCCGATATAGTGCTCGTCTGTGACGAAGTCCACCGCCGACAGGGCGCCCAACGTTCCCCATCCCGGGTGCGGCCCACCGGTGTAGTACCAGACCTCATCCTCGGCCCACGGCAGGCGCAGCTCGGGCGACGCCGTCTCTGGGGGGATCAGCGGTTCGACAGCATAGTCCTGCGCAGCGCCATAGAGTGAGGTGTAGACCTCGTGGAAGTCCTGCAGATCCGCCAGCCACCTCTCATAGGAGGGTGAGGTGTCGGCCAGCACCTTCTGGATGCCGGCTGTGCCGGCGTTGAGATCCGCGGAGAGCTGGATGAAGGCACCGTCAGCCGTCTGGATCAACCAGAGCGTGTCCAGCCACCAACCATAAGCTCCCGCGTTCAGAGCGTTGGCCGCCAGACAGAGCTGACGATACAGGCCCTGCCAGAACACGCCCCGATCGTAACCCAGTGGATTGTAGCGTTGGGCGGGGGCCGGGTCGGCGTCCGACAGCCATCCACCGCGCAGCTCCAACAGCGCCAGCAGCACTCGCGGCCCCACACTGTATTGCTCGGCGACAAGTTCGATGATCTGAACGCCTGTCAGCTCGCGTCCGTCCACAAGCTCTGTGTAGTCCGCAATCAGGCCCGGATGGCGCGCGATATCCGCAGCCAGATCATAGTCGACGTAGCCGGGGCCATAGACCAGTTCGCTGTCGGGCAGAAGTCGCTCGCCCGGCCCGGAGTTCTCCGCCTCCGTGGAGACCTTGAGAACCTGGCCGACGGCTAGGCGATCCGGATCTGCCAGGCCATTGAGCTGCATGAGCGATTCGACGGTCGTCCCATAGGCGCCGGCGATCCTGAGCAGCGTGTCCCCAGCCCGGACGGTGTAGGTGGTCGCCATCGTCTCGGGGGGAACCCGCGTAGGCGTTGCCGTCGGCAGCACGATAGCGGCTCCTCCAGGACGGAGGATGCTGCCGGAGGACCCACCGCTTGGGCGAGATGAGGTCGATCCGGGCGTGCCACTCGCATCAAGATCGGGGATCAGCACATCGCGCCGGCAGCCCACAACAACCAAAGCCATCAGCATCAGCGGCACTAAGGCCAACAACCAACGGTGTCGTCTTGTCCAGATCATAGGGTGGATTATAACCGACGCCAC